>JBOGZH010000187.1:0-19729 GCA_050697095.1 Solirubrobacterales bacterium | reverse complement strand
AGCTCGGCCCGCTGCCGGCACCAGCTGGCGAGCAGGTCTCGGCCTCCGATTGCGAGCACGCCGTCCCCCGTGACGGCGTAGCGCCCGTCCGCGAGCGCGAGCAGGGCGCCCCGCTGATCGCGCCGCGTCCGCACCCGCCCGACGACGGGCACGCCGTCCACGGCCTCGGGGCGCGCCGGGTCGCCGTCGGCGTCGATCCAGGGGCGGGTTGTGAAGACCTGCGGCACGCCCCGAATCGGCGGCCGGGGTGGGGGCGGCTCGCCGATTGGCCCGCGGTGCCACCGCTCGCTCAGGTGCTCGACCTCCTGGTGCGCCTCGCGGCGGACGAGGATGTGAAGCTCGTCGCCGGCTTCGATCGCGGTCGAGCCGCGCGGTGGTATCGCGTTGCCCGTCCTGACGATCACGTTGACGAGCGCATCGCGCGGGAGGCCGAGCTCCTTGACCATCCGGCCGACCACCGCGTCGTCTTCTCGAACGCGATACGCGATCACCTCGCCCCCGAGCTCGCGGACCATCCCCGACTCGACCAGGGGACGCGGAAGTGCCGGCTCGGTCGTGGTCACCCCGAGCCGCTTGGCGAGCGCCTCGAAGCTCGCGCCCTGGACCAATGTCGAGGCGACGACGACGAAGAAGACGATGTCGAACAGCTCGCGGGCTCCGCCGACCCCGGCGATCACCGGGAACGTGGCGAGCCAGATCGGGATCGCCCCGCGCAGGCCCGCCCATCCGAGCATCACCCGCTCGGCCAGGGAGAACGGCGAGGCCAGACTCGCGAGGAACGCCGCGACCGGCCTCGCGACGAACATGAGCGCGGTCGCGAGCAGCACGCCCTCCAACGCGACGTCGCCGAGCTCGCTCGGGAACACCAGAAGCCCGAGGAGGAAGAAGAGGGCGATCTGGGAGACCCAGCTCAGTCCCTGGTGGAAGGAGAGCATCGTCCGCTTCGCGGGCACAATGCCCGTCCCCAGGATCAGCGCCGTGAGGTAGACGGCCAGGAAGCCGGAGCCGTGCGCGAGCTCGGCGAGCCCGTAGGCCACCGCGGCGGTCGCCATCGAGGCCACCGGGTAGAGGCCGGGGGTGGGGAGATCCACGTTCCGGACCGTCCACCGCGCCCCGAAGCCGATCGCGATGCCGAGCACCGCCCCCAGGGCGAGCTTGACGACGAGGTTGAGAATCATGTCCTCCGCGCCGTAGCCGGGCTCCTGGATCCAGTCGATGAACCCGGTGACGAGCAGCAGCGCAACGGGGTCGTTCATGCCCGACTCGCCCTCCAGCGAGCGCGCGAGACGGCGTCGCAGCGTGGACCCGCGCAGGACGGCGAAGATCGCGGCGCTGTCCGTGGCGGCGACCGCCGAGCCGATGATCAGCGACTCGAGCGTGTCGAGATCGAGAAGCCACGACGCGGCGAACCCCGCGATTGCCGCGGTGACCACCGTCCCGATCACGGCAAGGGAGATCGCGGTGCCGATCACCGGCCTGATCTCCCTCCACCCGGCCGAGAGACCACCCTCGAACAGGATCAGCACGAGACCGATCGTGCCCAGGGTCCTGGTCAGCTCCGCGTTGTCGAAGTCCACCCCGCCCGGGCCATCGGACCCCACGAGCATCCCCAGCGCGACGAACAGAAGCAGCCCGGGGACGCGGACGCGGTCCGCGACCTTCGCGGCCGCGATGCCGACCGCGAGAAGGGCGCCGGCGACGAAGATCAGCTCAGCGTCGGACACGTCGAGCCTTCCTAGCCGGCCTCGTCGGCGGCGGCCAAGCGCGCTTCGATCTCCTGTGGGGAGTCGGGCCGTACCGCGTCTTCGGTGCGCGGGTGAGGACGCTGGTAGAGCGCGTAGAGCAGCGCGCAGAGCACCGCCGAGGCGAACGCGAATCCAACCTCGACCCGCCGGAACTCGTCCAGTATCGGGGTCAGGACCCAACCCACGTAGGCCACTGCGCACCCGATCCAGCAGATCGCCGCGCGGCGCGCCTGACCCTGTGCCAGGGCCGCCTGGCTCAGGGTCGCCGCCGTCAGATAGAAGCCCATTCCCACGGTGACGATGAGCAGCCCGGTGCGGTCGTAGGAGAACGTGTCGCCGAACGCGATCTGCATCAGATCCGGCCCGGCGATCAGGACCACGGCCGCGACCAGGGTGGCGAAGGCGACCACCGCGCCGACGGTGACCCTGACCGAGAGCCGGAACGCGTCCTCGCCCCCCATCCCGGGCCTGTACCGGAGCCGGGTGAGGTGCGGAAGCAGACTCGTCGCCACGGCCTGGAAGAGATAGATGGGGGCGCGGGCAAGCATCAGCACGTTGAAGATGAAAGCGGTCGCGAGGGCGCCCTCGGTGACCCTGAGGATCAGCGCCCCCGAGCTGAGGAAGAGCTGCTCGCTGAACACGATCAGGAGCACCGCCGCCGCGAAGCCGCTGCCCTGGGCGAGCGTGAACTCAGGGCCCTGGGCGCCGGCCGGCTGCGCCGGCGCATTCCGGGGCTCCGGCTCAGCCTTCGGCTCCGGCTCCGGCTTGATCCCGCCCCGCCATGCGATCGCGACGACCGCTGGCACGAAGGTGAGGCTGACCAGCGGCCCGGCGACGATCCCGAGCGCGATAGCGGTCGTGCCGCTTGCGATCCCGACCGCGACGGCGAGGGGAAAGAGGATGCGCGTGCAGGCATCAGAGAGCAGCACGGCGGAGTACAACCCGAACCGTCGGTGCCCGGCGAAGAAGCCCCGGGCGAAGAACGTGCCCGCGTACGCGGCGATCGAGACGACCATGATCCAGTACAGGGTCGAGCTGCCGGACAGCAACTCGTCCTCGATCGGGACGCGCAGGGCAAGGCAGATCGCGGTCACGGTGAGCGCGACGATCGCCTGGATCGTGGCCGCGACCTTCAGCGGTCGGCCGCGGAATCCCTCGCGTGCGTGCCGCTCGGCGATCGTGCGCGACAGAAGCTGTTCCACGGGCCGGTACAACGTCGCCACGGTGACGAAGACGACCAGCCACAGCGTCGCGACGTTCCCGTAGTCCGCCGGATCGAGATTGTGCGAGGCGAGCGCGAAGTACAGGTAGACGATGAACCCGGTGACCCCGACGGCCACCGACAGCAGGCTCGCGGTCCGCCCGTAGCGTCGCGCGGCCTGGCCGGCCGCCTCCGCGCGGGCGCCCCCGCGGCGCGGGACCTCTGCGTTCATCGGCGGCGCGCCCTATTCCCGGGCGGCCGGGGTCGTCACTTCGACGCGATCGCCTGGGCCTGAAGGCTCCGTGGGCGACGGCGGCCGCTCGTCCCGGCGTCTCTCGATTCGCTCGTAGTGCGACGGCTCGATCCCGAGATTGAGCTCGACCCTCCTGATGCGCTCGAGGGCGCGCTGGGTCATCACCCGTTGTCCCGCCAAGGTGTCGCCGACGACCCCGAGGGCGAACATCTGCACCGCGGCGATCGCCAGGACGCCGCCAAGGATCAGCGACTGGATGTGGCCGCTCGAGTCGCCATTCACGATCCAGTCGGCGAGGAACGGCGTCCAGGCGACGAGCGCGGCCAGCGCGAGCACGACGGCCGCCGTCGTGAACACCCGAAGCGGCTCGTACATCGCGTAGGTGCGGAAGATCGCCACGGCGTTCCGCCGCACGTAGTTCCACGTGGAGGGAAACAGGCGCGACTCGCGGTCCGTCCGGTTGGTTCCGACCGCGACGTGGTCGATCGCGACGAGCATCTTTCCGGCCTGGATCAGGCTCTCGAGCGTGTAGGTGAAGTTGGAGACCACCTGGAGTTGGAGGGCGGCCTCGTGGTTGTACGCGCGAAAGCCCGAGGTCGTGTCGGGGACGCTCGTCCCGGACGCGCGCTGGACGACCCAGCTGCCGACCCGCTGAAGCGCCCGCTTCGAGCGCGAGAAGTGCGCCAGCGAGCGCACCTGGCGGTCCCCGACCACCATGTCGGCCTCCCCGGCGAGGATCGGGCCGACCAGTGCGGGGATGTCCGCGGCCCGGTACTGGTTGTCGGCGTCGGTGTTCACGATCACGTCGGCGCCGAGCTTGAGGGCGGCGTCGAGCCCGGCCTGGAAGGCCGCCGCGAGCCCCCGGTTGCTCGTGAGCCTCACGATATGGTCGGTGCCCGCCGCGCGGGCGGCCTCGACGGTGCGGTCGGTGGACCCGTCGTCGATCACCAGCCACTCGACCGCGTCGAAGCCCGGCACGTCCCGGGGCAGCTCGGCGAGGGTTTGCGGGAGCGCCTCCTCCTCGTTCAGGCACGGGATCTGGATGATCAGCTTCATCGGTAGGTCGGGTGGATCGCGTGGTCCATGGCGCGTGGCATGCACCGTGCGGCCGGGTCATGGTACCCGCGAGCCGGGCGGCTCCTGGGCACCATCTGGCGGGCCGCGGCGCGCGTTGACGGGCGCGGCGGGGGCGTACAATCCTGGTTGACTGACCAGTCAATCGCGAGGAGGCCGAGCTGGCCGCGGTCGCTACAGAGCAGGATCGAGTGCATCTCAGGCGGGCTCTCGAGCTGGCCGAGCGGGGGCGGGGGCGCGTCAGCCCCAATCCTCTCGTGGGCGCCGTCCTCGTCCGCGACGGCGAGCCGGTCGGCGAGGGCTTCCACGCCGAGCTCGGCGGCCCGCACGCCGAGGTCGCGGCGCTGGAGGATTGCCGCAGCCGCGGCGCCGACCCCTCCGGCGCGACGCTCTACGTGACGCTGGAGCCGTGCGCCCATCACGGCCGCCGGCCGCCCTGCACCGGCTCGATCATTGCCGCCGGGGTGTCGCGGGTCGTGATCGGCTCCGAGGACCCCTCGGACAAGGCGAGCGGTCGTGGGCCGGGAATCCTCCGCGACGAGGGGATCGAGGTCACGCTCGCGACCGGCGCCGAGGCCGCCGCTGCGCGCCTCCTCAACCAGGCGTTTCGCAAGCACGCCCGCACCGGCCGCCCGCTGGTCACGTTCAAGTCGGCGCTCACCCTCGACGGGCGGGTGGCGACGGCGGAGGGGGAGTCGAGGTGGATCTCCGGCGAGCACAGCCGCGCCCTCGTTCACGAGTGGAGGGCCGAGGCCGACGCGATCGCGGTCGGGATCGGAACCGCGCTCACGGACGATCCCCTGCTGACCGCTCGGACGCCGGAAGTCTCCCGCCAGCCGATTCGGGTGATCTTCGACTCCGCCGCCCGGCTCCCGCTCGACTCGGCGCTCGTCGGCTCGATCCCCGATGCGCCGCTGGTCGTCGTCACCCCGCCCGACGCCCCGGCGGAGCGCGCCGACGGGCTGCGGGCGGCCGGCGCCGATGTGCTCGTGGTGGGCGGCTCGCGGGTGGAGCGCGTCCGCTCGGCCCTCACCGAGCTGGGCCGCCGGGAGATCACCGGCCTGTTACTCGAGGGAGGACCGACGCTCGCGGGCGCCTTCGTCGAGGCGGGCGAGGTGGACGAGCTGCGTCTGTTCTTCGCTCCGCGGATCCTTGGCCGGGGGCGTCCCCTGATCGAGGGGACCGCCGTCGAGCGGATCGCCGACGCGGAGCGCGCGCTGTCCGTCGAGTCGGAGCGGATCGGCGAGGATCTGCTCGTTCGGGCACGGATGAAGGAGTGGTGAAATGTTCACCGGGCTGATCGCGGACATAGGAACGGCGGAGCGCGTCGACGCCGGCGCCGACGGCGCGAGGGTGCGGATCCGGACCGCGCTCGCGGGCGAGCTGTCGGAGGGCGACTCCGTGGCGATCAACGGCGCCTGCCTCACCGCGGCGCGCGTGGACGGTGACGCGTTCGAGGCCGACGTGATGAACCAGACGCTCGAGCGAACCTCGCTCGGGCGGCTGGGGCCCGGCGATCGCGTCAACCTCGAGCTGCCGCTCCGCCTCTCCGATCGTCTCGGCGGCCACATGGTCCAGGGCCACGTCGACGGCACCGGAGAGGTCGGAGAGGTGATCGAGGACGGCTTCGCGCGGCGGCTCGTGATCGAGGCGCCGGATGCGCTGGGGCGGTTCGTGGTCGAGCGCGGGTCGGTCGCCGTGGAGGGCGTCAGCCTCACGGTTGCCGCGGTGACCAACGGCGGCTTCGAGGTCGCGCTGATCCCGGAGACGCTCGAGCGAACCACCCTCGGCGAGGCGGCCGAGGGGACGAAGGTGAACGTGGAGCTGGACGTGGTCGCCCGCTACGTGGAGCGACTCGTGTCAGGCTTTGAAGGGAAGGGAACCGCATGACCGAGAAGCAGAAGACCGAAACCCCGTTCGCGACCATCGAGGAGGTGCTCGAGGACGTGCGCCGCGGCCGGATGATCGTCGTCTGCGACGGCGAGGATCGCGAGAACGAGGGCGACCTCGTGCTCCCGGCCCAGTTCGCGACCCCGGAGGCGGTCAACTTCATGGCCAAGGAGGCCCGCGGCCTGGTCTGCCTCGCGCTCACGCCCGAGCGTTGCGACGAGCTCGGACTCGACCTGATGGCGGCGAAGAACGAGGCGCCGCTGGAGACGGCGTTCACGGTCTCGATCGAGGCCGCTCAGGGCGTCACCACGGGGATCTCGGCGCACGATCGCGCCCGCACGGTCCAGGTCGCGATCGACCCCCACTCCGGTCCCGCCGACCTCCGCCAGCCCGGGCACATCTTCCCCCTGAAGGCGAAGCAGGGAGGGGTCCTGGAGCGAACCGGCCACACCGAGGCGAGCATCGACCTCGCCCGCCTCGCCGGCCTGATCCCGGCCGGCGTGATCTGCGAGATCATGAACGAGGACGGGACGATGGCCCGCGTACCCGACCTCGCGGCGTACTGCGAGCGCCACGGGCTGAAGATGATCACGGTCGCGGACCTGATCGCCTACCGGCGGCGGACCGAGAAGCTGGTCGAGCGGGTCGTGTCCACGCGACTGCCGACGGCGTTCGGCGAGTTCAGCGCGGTCGGCTACCGCTCGCTGGTCGACGACAAGCACCACCTCGCGATGGTCAAGGGCGAGGTGGCCGGCCGCGAGGACGTCCTGGTGCGCGTGCACAGCGAGTGCCTCACGGGCGACGTCTTCCACAGCCTGCGCTGCGACTGCGGCGAGCAGCTCGCCGCCGCGCTGGCGATGATCGAGCGCGAGGGCCTCGGCGTTCTCCTCTACCTCTCCCAGGAGGGGCGCGGGATCGGCCTGCTGAACAAGCTCCGCGCCTACAAGCTCCAGGAGGACGGGTTGGACACCGTCGCCGCGAACCTGAAGCTGGGGCTGCCCGCCGACCTGCGCGACTATGGGATCGGCGCCCAGATCCTCGGCGACCTCGGCCTGACCAGCATCCGGATCCTGACCAACAACCCGAAGAAGATCATCGGGATGGAGGGCTACGGGCTGTCGGTCACCGAGCAGGTCCCGATCCAGTCGATCCCCAACCCTCACAACGAGGCGTACCTGCGCCAGAAGCAGGAGCTGCTCGGCCACACGCTCCACCACCAGGGGCTCCCGCTCGACGAGGAGCTGATCCACGGCGAGCACCAGCGGGAGGTCGAGAAGGGGGCGCTCGGGGCAAGCGAGAGGTCTGCCGAGAAGGGCGACGATCCCGAAGCCCGTGAGTGAGTCAGACGGGGGCGCGTTCTCGGACGAGGAGCGCGACCGGCTCTCGAAGCACGAGTTCGCCCTCTGCGTCGCCAGCTTCTACGGGGAGCTCGCCGACCGGCTCGTCAAGGGCGCGGTGGAGGCGTTCGACGACGCGGGCGTCAGCGCCGCCTCGGTCCACACGTACGAGGTCCCGGGCGCCTTCGAGCTTCCGCTGGCGGCGAAATGGTGCGCCGAATCGGGCCGCTTCGCCGGCGTCGCCTGCCTCGGCGCCGTGATCCGCGGCGAGACGAGCCACTACGAGCACGTGTGCGCCGAGTCGGCGCGCGGCGTTCAGGACGTCGCGCTCGCGACCGGCGTTCCGTGCGCGTTCGGTGTGATCACAGCCGAGGACATGGACCAGGCGCTCGCCCGCGCCGGCGGCGACAAGCGCGATCAGGGAAGGGACGCGGCCACCGCGGTGATGCGGATGGCGCTCGTGCGCGACTCGTTCGTTTAGGGCCGGTTTCCGAACACCGAAAGAAGGGCTGAGCGGCGCGCCCGCCCGCTACCATGCCCGGCTCCATGGCCAAGGTTTGCTTCAGCTGCGGAAAGGGCCCGGCGTTCGGAAACTCGCGCAGCCACTCGATGGTCGCCACCCGGCGGCGCTTCAACCCGAACCTCCAGAAGGTCCGGATTGACGACGAGGGCCGCGTGCGCCGCGTCTACGTCTGCACGCGCTGCCTGAAGGCGAACAAGGTCACGAAGGCGGCATAGCGGGTCGGTTGGCGGGATAATCCGCCTTCCGCCTATGCCCGATCCGTCCATCGAGCGCTTTCGCCGCGTGGTGGCCACCGCCTCCCGCCACCTCGAGGCACGCCGCCAGGAGGTCAACGACCTGAACGTGTTCCCGGTCGCCGACGGGGACACCGGGGACAACATGGCGCTGACGATGCGCGCGGTGATGGACGAGCTCGACCGGCTCGACGGCCTCAAGGTCGACGAGATCGGCCGCGACGAGATCGTCCAGGCGGTGGCGCGCGCCGCGCTGATGGGCGCGCGCGGCAACTCCGGCGTAATCCTGAGCCAGGTCGTGCGCGGCGCCGCGGAGGAGCTGGTCAGCCGTCCCGGTGAGCTGGTTGACCCGGTGCTGGTCGCCGCCGCGTTCGCCAGCGCCGCGGACGCCGCCTACGACTCGGTCCGCGACCCCGCGGAGGGGACCATGCTGACCGTGATCCGCGAGGTCGCTCACGCCGTCGCCCAGGAGCTGGCGCACATGGAGAGACCGCGCCTCGACCACAGCGCCACCGACGCCGAGCAGGACGCCCTGTTGGCGGCGGTCCTGGAGAAGGCGACCCGGGCCGGCGAGGCCGCCGTCGAGCGCACGACCGAGCAGCTCGACGTGCTCAGCAAGGCGGGGGTCGTGGACGCCGGCGCGTACGGCATCGTCCTGATCCTGAGCGGGGTGGTCGCGGGGTTGCGCGGCGAGGCCGACGCTCTCCCCGAGCTCCCTCACCACCAGCCTGCGCGGACGACGCGGCCCCACCACGAGGACAGCCGCTTCCGCTACTGCACCAACTTCATCGTCACCGGGAGCGGGCTCGAGCCGCGCTCCTACGTGGCGAGGCTGGAGGAGATCGGCGACTCCGTGCTCGTCGTCGGTGACGAGGCGACGATGAAGGTCCACGTCCACACCGACGACCCCGAGGTCGCGGTGGCGCTGTTCGAGGAGACGGGAGAGGTGCAGCGGCTCGACGTCGCCGACATGCGCGAGCAGATCGCGGCGCGCGAGGAGCGCCTCGCCGAGCCCCGCCGCACCGGGGCCGTGGCCGTTGCCTCGGGGGAGGGGATGCGCGCTCTGTACGAGGGGCTGGGGGCGCATGTGGTGGACGGCGGCCCCACCCTCAACCCGTCCACCTACGAGCTCCTCGCCGGGATCCACGAGGTGCGGGCCGAGGAGGTGCTGGTGCTTCCGAACTCGCCCAACGTCGTGCTCGCCGCCCAGCGCGCGACCGAGCTGTCCGAGAAGCCGGCGCGCGTTGTCCACTGCACCTCGCCGCAGGCCGGGCTTGCAGCCCTGGTCGAGCTCGACACCGGGCTCTCCGCCGCGGAGAGCGGCGAGCGCATCGAGGCGGCCGTGGCCGAGATCCGCACCGGCGCGATCGCTCCGGCCGCGCGCGACGACGCGGAGGGTCGCTTCGTCCGCGGGGACGCGGTCGGTTTCGTCGGCGACGAGATCGTCGCCTGGGGCGGGGCCGGCTCGACGCTGGCGGCGACCATCGCGGCGCTCGGCGAGGACGCCGAGATCGTCACGGTCATCGAAGGGGAGGGGGCGCCGATCCCACTCGCCGAGATCCCCGCCCAGGTCCCCGAGGGAGTCGAGCTCGAGCTGCACCACGGCGGCCAACACCACTGGTGGTGGCTGCTCGCGGCTCAGTAGATCGCTCGCAGTGGCGCTGCTCGACGAGGTGCTCGAGGCCCACGGGGGCGTCGAGCGCTGGCGCGCCGCTCGCACGATCCACGCCCGCGCGCGATCTGGCGGGCTGCTGGTGCGGACCCGCGTCCCCGGGAACCACTATGCGGACTACGGGCTCACGGTCGAGGTCGGTGAGCCTCGCGCGGTCGCCGACCCGTTTCCGACGCACGGCCGGCGCGGCGTCTTCGATCGCGGCGAGGCGCGGATCGAGACCGCGACGGGGGAGATCGTCGAGTCGCGCCCCGATCCCCGCCCGGAGTTCTTCGGGCGCTCGGGCCTGCGCCGCAACCTGCGCTGGGACGCGCTCGACTCCACCTACTTCGCGGGCTACGCGATGTGGAATTACCTCAACACCCCCTACCTGCTCACCCGGAACGGCGTCGAGGTAGGGGAGGGAGAGCCGTGGAGCCAGAACGGCGAAACCTGGCGTCGCCTCGAGGCCAGGTTCCCCCCGGGATTCGACACGCACTCCCACGAGCAGACGTTCTACTTCGACTCCAGCGGCCTGCTGCGCCGCCACGACTACGTCGCCCAGGTCGTGGGCGGCTGGGCGCACGGCGCCCACTACTGCGCCGACCACGTCGAGGCGGGCGGGCTCGTGTTTCCCACCCGCCGCTGGGTGCGGCCGATCGGCCCCGGCAACCGCTCGATGCCGTTCCCGACGATGGTCTGGATCGAGCTCGGCGAGATCTCGGTCGAGACGTGACCGACGCGCCGGTCCTGTGGCAGTACAGCTTCTCCCACTTCAACGAGAAGGCGCGCTGGGCGCTCGACTACAAGCGCGTTCCCCACGTTCGCCGCTCGCTGCTTCCCGGGAGCCCGCGGGCGATGTGGTTCGGCGCTCGCGGGACGCTTCCCGTGCTCGACCTCGAAGGGGAGCGGATCGTGGATTCAACCCCGATCATCGGGGCGCTGGAACGCCGCGAGCCGGATCGCCCCCTCTATCCCGAGGACCCCGATGAGCGGCGGCGGGCGCTCGACCTGGAGGAGCTCTTCGACGAGGAGATGGGGCACGAGCTGCGCCGGGTCGCGTTCTACGACTGGGACGACTCCTACGTCGGAGCGCTGCTCACCACGGGACAGCCCGCGGCGGTGAGAGGGCCGTTCCGGGCCTTCCTCCCGCTCGGGATGGTGTACGCGCGCCGGCGTTACCGGATCTATCCCGAGGACGTGGCGGCGTCGAGGGTCAAGGTGCTCGCCGGGCTCGACCGGATCGAGGGCGAGCTGGGGTCGGGCGACTATCTGGTCGGCAGGAGCTTCAGCGTCGCCGACCTCACCGCCGCCTCGCTGCTCTTCCCGCTTGCGTGGCCGGAACAGCTCCAGCACGGGGTTCCCGAGCCCACGGGGTGGGAGTTTCGCGAGCAGTTCGCGGATCGCCCCGCGCTGCAGTGGGTCCGCGAGATGTACCGGCGCCACCGGGGCAGCTCCGCCGAGATCGCCACCGGGTAGCTTCTGTCGTGCTCATGGCGCAGCCCGGCCGCCCAGTCCTGTGGCACATCAAGGTCTCGCATTACAACGAGAAGGCTCGCTGGGCGCTCGACCACAAGGGGATCGAGCACGACCGCCGCGCCCCGATCCCCGGCTCGCACATGCTGTTCGCGCTGTGGCTGACCCGGGGCCGGGGGAAGACCTTCCCCGTGCTGGAGCTCGACGGCGAGCGGATCGGGGACTCGACCCGGATCATCGAGGCGCTCGAGCGCCGCTACCCGGATCCGCCGCTGTATCCCGCGGACCCCGAGGAGCGCGCCCGGGCGCTCGCGCTCGAGGACTTCTTCGATGAGGAGTTCGCGCCGTACGTCCGCCGCCTCGTGTGGCACGAGGCGGTCAAGGATCCGGAGGGGTTCGCCGAGTGGGCGGCCCAGCAAGTCCCGGCGCCGCTGAACCGCCGTACGGCGCCGGCCGGCGCCTTTGCCTCTACCTTCGTGAAGCTCCGCTACGGCGCCGCGAGCGATGAGGCCGCGGCGATCGCGCGGGACAAGATCGTTGCCGGGCTCGACCGGCTCGACGCCGAGCTGGGGTCGGGCGACTACCTGGTCGGCGACAGCTTCACGGTCGCCGATCTGACGGCGGCGTCGTTGATGTACCCGCTGGTGCGTCCTCCGGAGGGCCCGCGGGTCGAGTTCGACCCGCCCGAGCCCCTGCAGCGGTTCTTCGACTCGCTCTCGGGTCGGCGCGGTTGCGAGTGGACGGCGGAGATGTTCCGCCGCCACCGGCGCCGCGCCCCGGCACCGGCTCCCGCCTGACGGGCTACGACCCACGGCGCCCGTAGCCTAGGGACACGATGAGCAAGGCCCAGGTCGCGGAGAAGCCCGCGCCCTCGCAAGCCAACGAGCCTCCGCGCGCGTTCGCGACCGGCGAGGCGCAGGAGCCCTCCGGCCTCGCCGGGGTGCCGCTTCGGGCTCGGCCTCGGCCGAGCCGGCTCGCGGCAGGGATCGCGACCCTGCGCGGAGCCGGCCCGCGGCTCGCCGAGGCGGCCTCGGAGCTGGGGATCGACAACCTCGGTGACCTCCTGTGGCACGTTCCGCACGGTTACCGCGATCGCACCGCACTGAGCGAGATCGCGGAGCTGCGTATCGGCCAGGAGGCGACGATCCTCGCCACGGTGCGGAGCGCGCGCGTGCGCCCGACGCGACGCCGACGCCTCACAATCCTCGAGGTGACGGTTGCCGACGCGTCGGGCCCGACCAAGGCGGTGTGGTTCAACCAGCCGTGGCTCGCCGACCAGCTCGAGGAGGGGACGCCCGTGCTGTTGCACGGGAAGCTCGACCGGTCCGGGTTCAGGGTGGACGCCCACGAGGTGGTCCACGAGAACGGCGAGCGCGCCTCGCCGACGGGCCTTCACACGACCGGGATCGTTCCCGTCCACCCGGCGTCCGCGCGGCTGCGCCCCCAGAAGCTCCGCGACTGGGCGTGGCAGGCACGGGACCTCGCCAACGACGCCATCGAGCCCCTCCCGGCCGGGCTGCGCGGGCGCCTGGGGTTGGCGAGCGGCGCCGACGCTCTCGCCGCCGTGCACTTCCCTTCCGACGCCGACGAAGCCGCGACGGCCCGCGAACGGCTCGCGTTCGAGGAGCTGTTCCTGCACCAGGCGGCGCTCGCCTCGCGTCGCAGCCGGCACGACGCCGCGCGCCGCGCGCCGCGACTCGAGCCGTCGGGCGAGCTGACCCGAGCGTGGGTGGAGGCGCTGCCCTTCCGGCTCACGGGTGACCAGCGGCACGCGACCGAGGAGATCGACGTCGACCTCGCCTCGGAGCGCCCGATGCAGCGGCTGCTGATGGGGGAGGTCGGATCTGGGAAGACCGTGTGTGCGCTGTTCGCGATGTTGCGCGCGGTCGAGAGCGGGCACCAGGCGGCGCTGATGGCGCCGACCGAGACGCTCGCCGACCAGCACTTCGCGACGCTCGAGCGGCTGCTCGTCGGGGCGGGGCTGCCGTCGGCGGCGCTGCTGACAGGCTCGACCTCGGCGACGCGCCGGCGCGACGCGCTCGGCCACCTTGCCAGCGGCCAGCTCGAGCTGGTGGTGGGCACCCACGCCCTGATCGAGGAGGACGTCGCGTTCGCGCGGCTCGCGCTCGCGGTCGTCGACGAGCAGCACAGGTTCGGAGTCCGCCAGCGCGCCGCGCTCGACGCGAAGGGCCCGGGTGACGCAGCACCTCACGCGCTGCACATGACCGCGACTCCGATCCCGCGCACGCTGTCGCTGACCGCTTACGGCGACCTCGACGTGACGGCGCTCCACGAGCTGCCCGCCGGGCGGCGGCCGGTGAAGACCTGGGTGGTGGGGGAGGAGAAGCGCGCCGGCGCGTACGAGTTCATCCGCGAGCGGTTGCGCGAGGGCCGCCAGGCGTTCGTCGTCTGTCCGCTGGTCTCCGAGTCGGACAAGCTCCAGGCCCGGGCGGCGACGAAGGAGGGGGAGCGGCTCGCCACGGGCGAGTTCCGCGACTTCGAGGTCGGCGTCCTCCACGGCCAGATGAAGGCGGCCGACAAGCAGCGGGCAATGGGGCGCTTCGCCTCCGGCGAGACCGACGTGCTCGTCGCGACCAGCGTGATCGAAGTCGGGATCGACGTCCCCAACGCGTCGGTGATGGTGATCGAGGAGGCCGACCGCTACGGGCTCTCGCAGCTACACCAGCTGCGCGGAAGAGTGGGGCGGGGGGAGCACGAGTCGCACTGCATCCTGTTCGCCGACACCGAGGCGGAGGCGGCGACGATCCGTCTCGAGGCGATCTCCTCCGAGCGCGACGGATTCAAGCTCGCCGAAGTCGACCTGTCGTTGCGGGGCGAGGGGGAGATCCTCGGCACCCGCCAGCACGGCCTGCCGCGCTTTCGTGTCGCCACCCTGCCCGAGGACGCGGGGGTCCTGCTACGTGCCCGCGAGGAGGTCCTGGCGCTGCTGCGGCGTCACGGCTCGCTCGACGCCCCCGAGCTCGGCCCGCTGATGGACGCGGCCCGGCTGCGGTTCGGCGACGAGCGTGCCGAGCCGATCGCGGCTTAGCGGCCGGGTGTCAGCCTGCGCCTACTAGGGAACCCTGAACGTGAGACCGTCCATCCCGGCGTGACAGGTGGAGCCGCCAGCACAATTCGGGAGCACCTCGCCATTGGGCCGTATCACCAAATAGCCGCCACCATCGGCGCCTGCGTTCTCTAGCGAGCCCACCGGCATACTCAGAATTTGGGACGGGCGGTAGCCCGGCGGCAGGGTGAACGCAACCGAGGAGTCGGTCGAGGTGGAAAGCGTGCCCTTCAGATGGACCACCTCCTGAGAATCCTTTAAACCCGGCGGTGCTAAACCCGCTCCCGTTGTTGCTCCATCCCGGCTGGAATTGAGGCTGGCCGGGCGTGTTGACCTCGCGGAATGCTTCGCTCGCCGAGGCGGCGTAAGCACCCGGCGGCTTTCCGCCCAGCGCCTCGGCGTTCGCCGCTTCAGCCACCGACAGTCCCGGCGCTAGCTTGCTGATCTGCTTCGTCGCGATCTTCTTCACCTTCTTCTTGTTGATCGCGCTCGTGCTCGCGTCCGGACCGGCCAGCGCCGTGCCCGCGAGTGCGGCGACGAGCGCCAGCGTGGCGATGACGATTGCCGGCGAAGGCGAGGTTCCAATGCGTCGTCCCCATGGTCCCGCTCCCTTCTCGTATGGTCGAGTGATGGAAGGGTCGCCCAGTCGCATGAGCTTGTCAACCGGGCCATCGGCTCGGCAACGAGCGCGCCGAGCCGATCGCGGCCGCGCGCCGATCCTCGATCAGACGCCTGCGGATGTGGCCGGGCGCTGCGGCAGAATGAGTGCCATGCCCACAGTGGCCGAAGCCAGCCTCACCGACGATGAGCGCGCGGTGATCGCACTGCTCGTCGCTGCCCTGCGTGAGCGCCTCGGTGATCGCGTACGGTCGGTTTGGCTGTTCGGGTCCCGGGCCCGCGGCGAGCGTCCTCGTCCGGATTCGGATGTCGATCTCCTGATCGTGAGCGAGGGGGGGTCGAAGCTCGACGGGCCGGTTGTCAACGAGGTGATCTGGGACGTGGTGTGGGATGCCGGGCTGAATCCGTTCGCATTCACGACCGTGGTGTGGGATCCGGCCCGGCTCAGCCAGCGACGCGCGATCAAGTCCTTCTTCGCCCAGGAGGTGGACCGGGACAAGATCGTCCTCTACGGGGATCCATGAGCCCGCGCTCGGAGGAATTCGCGGCCGAGGCCCGCGGTCGGCTTGCGGCCACCCGTCACTCGATCCACGCCGGTGACTTCGGTGTCGCCGTGGGGATCGCTTACTACGCGATGCTGTACGCGGCCAGGGCGGCGTTGAGCGAACGAGATCTGAATGCGAAGACGCACGGCGGAACGTGGACCCTGTTCGCGGAGCAGTTCGTCCACGATGGGACGATCGACCGGGCACTCGCAGCAAAGGCCCGGGAGGCAGAGCGTCTGCGCTACGAGGTCGACTACGACGCCGCCGATGTCGACCGCGGGGTCGCGGAGACCGTCGCGGCCGACGCAGAGAAGTTCGTCAATGCGGTGCTCGCGGCGCTCGAATGAGCCCGCCGATCTTCTGAAGCGACGAGCGCCAGCGTCGCGACGACGATCGCCCGCGACGGCTGAGTGATCCTGCTGCCCCTCGCATTTCCGCTCCCCGTCCGGGTTGTACCTCTGGGGACTCTACGTGCCGCCGGTTGTCACCCGGAGGAGCAGACCACGTAGGCGTTCACGACCTCGCTCTCGGTGCCGTTGTTCGCTGTCCAGACGCGCCAGCCGGTCGGAACCCGCCCATCCCCGGTCGGCGGCGGCGTCTGTGGGTTTGGCGTCGGATAGCTCGACGTCACCTTGAGGGTGAACACGTTGGACTCGTTGAACACGCCCCCGCCGGTAGCTCGCTCCCCCGGTAGACAGGATGCCTCTGCTCGTTTGAAGCTGTTGATCGGGACCGTCTCCGTCGGGCCCTGGCGCATGACAGTGCTAATGGCGCCGTCGGCGAGCTTGGGGGATGTCACCGCTCCCTCGGCGATGTCCTCCGTGCCGACTGGAAACCGCTTGTCGATCTGCTTCGTCGCGATCTGCTTCACCTTCTTCTTATTGATCGCGCTCGTGCTCGCGTCCGGCCCGGCCACCGCCGTCCCGGCGAGCGCGGCAACCAGCGCCAGCGCCGCGACGACGATCGCCGGCGACGGTTTTATGGCGGTGACGCTATTCATGGTTTTCTTGCCCTCATGTTCGAGTCCGGCTAGCAGAACACGCTGACCATGAACGAGGAATCGACGGATTCAAGTGCAGGCGGCTTCTGAACCGCCACCTGGAGCTCGTTGGCGGGACCCGAGCTGAGGCTGACGGTTGCGACTGCGCTGATCTGGGCGGATCCACCACCCCCGGGATCGCCGAAGCCGACGTTGGCGTGCGCCACGCAGTTGCGCAGGCTGCGGTTGAAGGTGACCGCGTAGTCCTCGTCTGGTCCCGCCGGGTCGTCTACGGCCGTCGCCCCGCGTCCATAGAGCAAGTTCGCGTTCCCGGTAGGCAGGTCATCCTTCACGTAGGCAAAGAGGTTCGCCGCGTCCTCGCCGGGCGGGCCAGGCGGACCCTCGGGCAGGCTCGCGATCTGCTTCGCGACCTCCTTCTTCACGATCTTCTTCACCTTCTTCTTGCCGATTGCGCTGGTCGCCTCATCCTGGCCGGCTACGGCCGTTCCCGCGAGCGCGGCGACGAGCGCCAGCGCCGCGACGACTATCGCCGGCGAGTGCCGTGAGTCCCTGATGCGTCGTCCCATATTCCCGCTCCCTGTCTCGCTTGCGGCCAGTCTACGCTGACCGGGATGCGAGTGGTAGCGGGCGAGCTCGGAGGGCGCCGGCTCGAGGCGCCGAAGGGAGCCGGCGTCAGGCCGACGGCGGATCGGGTGCGCGAGGCGCTGTTCTCGATCCTCGGCGAGATCGACGGCGCGCGGGTGCTGGACCTCTACTCCGGGACGGGAGCCCTTGCAATCGAAGCGGTCTCGCGGGGAGCAGGCAGCGCGCTGTTGGTTGACACCGATCCCGCGGTCGCCCGCAGCAACGTCGAGGCTCTCGGGGTGAGTGACCGCTGCGAGATTGTTCGGGCTGACGTGATCCGCTACCTGAAGCGCGAGCGGGACGAGTTCGACCTGATCTTCTGCGATCCCCCGTATAAACTCGCCGACCGGCTCGGGCCCGAGCTCACACGTCTCATCCCCGATCGACTCGTTGAGAGAGGCCGCGTGATCGTAGAAAGCGACGTCCGGCAGCCGCTCCGTCTGGAGTTGCCGATCCAGGTCGAGCGCCGCTACGGCGACACCGTGATCCGTGTCCACGGAGCGCCGAGCTGATGGCGGCGGAGGGGGGACCGCGCGTCGCCGTGTGCCCGGGCAGCTACGACCCGGTCACAAACGGACACGTGGACATCATCACCCGTGCGGCGCGGATCTTCGACAAGGTGGTCGTCGGGGTGGTGAACCAGCCGGTGCGTAAGGAGAAGACCCTGTTCACCGGCGAGGAGCGGCGCGAGTTCATCGAGGAGGCGACATCGAAGCTCGGCAACGTCGAGGTCGAGGTGTTCTCGATCCTGCTGGTCGAGTTCGCGCGGGGTCATGGCGCGACAGCGATCGTCAAGGGGCTGCGCGCGATCTCGGACTTCGAGTACGAGTTCGAGATGAACCAGCTCAACAAGAACCTTGCCCCCGACCTGGAGAGCATCTACATCATCTCGTCGCCCAACTACAGCTTCCTCTCCTCGACGGGGGTCAAGGAGCTGGCGACGTTCGGCGGCGACGTCTCGGGCCTCGTCCCGGCCCCCGTCTCCGAGGCGCTGGTCGAGCGGCTGAAGCGCTGATCAGGCGCGGGCGGTAAGCGCGGATGCGAGTCGCGCCACCACTGCCTCAGGCGCATCGACGAGCTGCCGCCACGTGACACGAAGGACCGTGTACCCGGAGGCCGCGAGCGTCGCGTCCCGCCGCCGGTCGCGCTCGAAGGCGCTGCGATGGGCGTGGTACGCGTAGCCGTCGACCTCGACGACGAGCCGCTGCTCCGGCCACAGGAAGTCGACCTCGAATCTGCCCAACCTCGCGTTGACCTGGGGTGTCGGCAGATCGGCGGCGCGGATCAGGCGGAGCATCCTCCGCTCGGCTTCGGAGCGGGTGGGTGCGGGGCCACCCTCATCCAACGCCCCACGCAGCGCTCGGATCCCGCGGCGGCCTCGATTCCGCTCGAGCTGATCGACCAGGTCACGACGCCGCACCAGCCGGCGGACCTGAGCCTCCGCGAGCGCACGCTCGAACTCCGCACTCGAGACGACGGCGCCGAGGTCGAGAAGGGTTCGGGCAATGGCCGTAACGGGTACGCCCTGGATCGCGTCGGCGTCGCGCCTTTGCAGACCGTCGAGGCGATGGATCCTGATGCCCTCCCTGGCGCCCGCATCCCTCCCAACGACCGTGATGTCGACGGGCGTGGGATCGGCTGGGTAGAGGAGCAGGTGCCAGAGGTACGCAGCGCTGCGGTGACTCACGAGCGCCCGCGGTCCGCACGCGAGAACCGCGGCCATCTCGAAGGCGCCGTGGGTCGGTGCGACGTGCCCGGCGCGGTAGATGCCGGGATGTACCCGATGCAAACGGCCCGCGCGCAGGCGGTGCTTGATCGCGCTGCTCGTAACTCCAGCCGCCAGGAGCTGGGCGCGGCTCACCACGCCGCGCTGCTCTCTCGCGAGGTCGGCGATCAGCGGATCAGCGGCGGGAGCGTCCCTGACACCACTCTCGCCGCCGCCGGAACGCCGAGATCGGGATCCTGGTCGCATGAGGACCACAATCCCGGTCTCGCTGATCGCGCCCCCCTCGAGATGGCGGTTAGGTACGCGCCCGACGCCACCGCTTCCCCCTACTTGCCCGCGGAAGCGTCGGACCACCGAGCGAACGGGACCCCGAGGCGCGAACGCGGAGCGCTCGGCGCGTTGGGCAGGAGCTTGCAGCGGTGTGGCGAACCAGGGCATAGCGTCTATCCGCGACGCCAACTCCCTAAGCTTTAGCGACCGCTAATGGACGTTCTCGTCCTCATAGACAAGCTCGACGACCTCGTGCACAACGCGCGGCCTGTTCCGCTGACCGATCAGGTCCGGGTTGACCGCGAGGAGATCTACGACCTCCTCGACCAGATGCGGGCGACGATCCCCGAGGAGATCAAGCAGGCGCGGTGGATCGTCAAGGAGCGCCAGGAGATGCTCGCCGAGGCGAAGCGCGAGGCCGAGCGGATCATCAAGGAGGCGCGCGAGGAGCAGGCGCGCCTGATCTCCGACGAGGAGGTCTACAAGCAGGCCGAGC
>JBOGZH010000186.1:0-2779 GCA_050697095.1 Solirubrobacterales bacterium | reverse complement strand
ACCAGGAGCACCGTCGCCGCGAGCAGATTGGTGTCGAGGTCGCCGAAGACTTCCTCGGCGTCGGTCGCGAAACCGAGATCCCCGGTAAGCAGGATCCGCATCCCGTCGGCCTGCTCGCCGGTGATCTCGCGCACCTCCTCGCCCCAGTCCGCCGACTTCTCGAAGTCGGTGGGGACGGTGAGCGCCGTGTCGGCGACGTCGCCGTTGGGTGAGACCAGATCCCGGGGAGCCCCCGGCCTGAACGGGACGGACGGAGGCCTGGTCAGGGGGACCTTGTTGCCGGCGGCCTCGATCTCCTTCGCGTCGGCGGCGATCTTCTGCCTGTCGGCGGCGCTCAGGCCTTCGTCGCGCTGATAGACGATCAGGCCGATCGTCGTCTCGCCCGCAGAGAACTCGCGGTCGAGGATGTTGACCACCTCGGTCGACTCGGTGCTCTCCGGCAGGTAAGAGGCCGTGTCGTCCTCGGTCTCGTCCGAGAGCTTGCTGCCCAGCGGCATCAGCGCGGCGAACGCGATCACCCAGGCGACGAGGACGAGCCACTTCGTGCGACGTCCGGTGACGATCGAGGCGAGCCCCCTCACGGGGGCGCACACTAGCCGCTACGGCCGGCCCGGGGTGAGCGGGAGCTCGAAGCGAAGCGCGTCGAGCGATGCCGAGTCGGGAATCTGCCGGACGCCGCCGGCACGCGCGCCTGGCGGCGAGCCGACCCGCGACCAGTCGACGGGCTCGGGCTCGCGCTTGAGCAGGGCTCGCCACGTCGCGTCGTCGATCTCCCCACTCGGGGTGAGCGCCTTCGCGGACTGGAAGCCGCGCACGGCGGCGATCGTCCCGCCGCTGTAGGTCCCGTCGATCTCGACCGCGTGCCCGTGCGCCGCGAGATGCTGCTGCGCCCACACGACGAGGTCCCCGGCATCGCCCGCCTCGAGGGCGGGATAGCCGGACCGCTCGCGCGCCCGCGCCGCGCGTGACATTTGCGAGCCGCCCTTCAGCGGCTTGCCGACCCAGCGCCACTCCTTTCCCCTCGTCTCCTGCCACGACCACCAGCTCACCCCGCCGGCGTCGTAGCGGCGCGCGTACTTGCGGAACCTGATGATCGACTTGCGGCTCACGTTCAGGTAGGTCTGGCCGAGCGGGAAGATCGGGCGCTCGTAGGGGGCGTTGACCTCGTAGGTGTGCGCGTAGATCCTGCGCACCGACGTGCCGATCGTCTTCCAGTACATCTGCGGAACGTTGAACTGCGCGGCGCCCTTGCCGAGGAAGACGGAGTACGGGAAGGAGGGGTGGTAGTCCACGTAGGGGAAGCTCGCGAGCGCGACCGGGAAGTCCGGGCCGACCCTGTCGCGCAGCTCATCGATGTAGCGGTCCGCCGCCTTGTAGCGGCCCTCGTAATGGCCCTCGGCGTCGATCAGCAGGCAGTCGGCGCCGTTCTCGACCGCCTCCGCGCCGCGCCGCGCCTCGGTGCGCGGCCCGCTGCCGTACACGAACTGCCACGCGCACACCTGGAGGCCGGCCTCGTGTAGCACCTTGACGAGCTGGGGCGAGAACTGCCCCCAGTAGTTCCCGGCGTCGGCGCTCTTGATCATCACGACGTCGATGTTGCGCCTGTTCGCCTTCTTTGCGATCGCCTCGGCGGAGCCCCCGGAGGCGCTCACGTACCAGATCCACATCCCGTTGCCGTCGAGGGGGGATGCGTGCGCAGGTGACCCCGAGGCGGGGAACGCGAGTACGGCGGCTGCCGCCACGCCCGCGAGAAGAACGCGCGGGCGCGAGGAGTGCTTCTTGCGAAGCGCCTGCATCATGGTCCGTCCGTGGCCTGGGCTCCCGGGCTGGTCGCCTAGAATCCCACGCCCTCATGCGTAACACGGTCGACTTCTTGCAGTTGCGGACGGTGGCCAAGTGATGCTGGCGCGGAGCATCGCGTGCGGAGCGCGCGACTGCGAGGCGACAGGCAGGTGGGTGCTTTGATGCGGGCGGGCGAGGACCTTCCAGAGCTCCGGGTGACGCCCGACAAGTACCTTCCGCACCGCTACGCGGGCGCATCCGGCGACTTCAACCCGATCCACATCGATCCCGAGTTCGCGAAGGGGGTCGGGCTGCCGGGGAACATCCTCCACGGCCTCTACACGATGGCCCAGGTCGCGCGCGCCCACACCGACGCGGCGGGGGGCCCGAGCTCGCTCAGGCGCCTCTCGGTCCAGTTCCGGGGGATGGGCGCCCCGGAGCAGGAGATCGTCGTCACCTCCACCGTCAAGGAGGCCGGCGACGGCCGCGTCGTCACCGACACCGTCGCCGAGCAGAGCGGCAACGGGATCATCCGCAACGCCGAGGCTGTGCTCGAGATCGCCTGAGCGGATCGAACCCTCCGCGGTCCGCCGCGGCCCGGTCCTAAAATCGTTACCGATGTCGGCCGAGCGCACCGAACCGACCCTCACGGACCGCCAGGAGCGGGTCCTGACGCTGGTCGTCGACTCCTACCTGGAGTCCGGGCGGCCGGTCGGCTCGCGGGCAATCGCCGACCGAGCGGAGGTCGAATGGAGCCCGTCCACGGTGCGGGGCGAGCTCGCTGCGCTGGAGAGCGGCGGCTATCTGAGCCATCCTCACACCTCGGCGGGAAGGGTCCCCACCGACAGCGGCTACCGGCTGTATGCGGACTCCCTCATCGCCGCCGACAGGCGCCTTCCGGCGCGCCGCCGCGCCGGGCTCGAGCTGGAGCGCATGCGCCACGAGGTGGACGAGGCGATGCGCGAGACGACCTCGGCACTTTCGCGCGTCACGGACC
>JBOGZH010000185.1:0-3025 GCA_050697095.1 Solirubrobacterales bacterium | reverse complement strand
GTGCCGGCATGGCCGAAGCTCATGCCCGGCATCTCGTCCATGAACCGGCCGGCCATGAAGGCGACGATCGGCAGGCGCGAGTCGTTCTCGGTCACCCACTCGGCGAGCTGGGCCTCCATGCGGCCGCCCGGCTCGGTGTAGATCACGATCGCCGCGGTCGCCTCGTCGGCCTCGAAGAGCGGCATCAGCTCGGCGTAGGTCGAGCCGATGATCGCGTCCCCGCCGATCGAGATCGCGGTCGAGACACCGAGGTCGGCGGCGGTCAGCGACGAGGAGATCTCCGTCGTCATACCTCCTGAGCGCGACATCACCCCGACGGCCCCGGGCGCGTAGGCCTTCGCGGCGTCCTTCGCCGGGCCGCCGATCCCGCCCATCTTGCAAACCCCGGGGACGATCAGGCCGAGGCAGTTCGGCCCGATGATCCGAGCCCCGCGCATCCCCGCGAGCTCGACCATCTCCGCGACGTCGCCGCGCGGGATCCGCTCCGTGACGATCACGATCAGCTCGATTCCGTTCTCGATCGCCTCGAGCACGGCGTCCTTGGTGAATGCGGGGGGGACCGTGACCACGGAGCCGTCGACAGGGGCGCCGTGGGTCGTGATCGCCTGCTCGACGGTGTCGAAGTCGGGCACGCCGTGGACCTCGCGGCCCTTGCGGCCAGGCGTGACGCCGCCCACCACCGTGGAGCCGTAGTCGAGACACTCCCGCGTCAGGTTCACCGCCTCGCGCCCCGTGATCCCCTGGACTATGAAGGCGAAATCTCGGCTCAGCAGGATGCTCACGCGACCCTCTGGATCTTCTCCACGGCGCGTCGCGCCGCCTCCCACATGGAGACCGAGCGGTCGCAGTACTCGACCCCGTAGCGGTCGAGGATCCGGTAGCCCTCTTCCTCCCATGCGCCGGGGATGCGGAAGATCGCGATCGTCTCCGCCGGGTCGCGGTCCAGCTCGAGGCAGGCCTTGATCACCCCTCGGGCGACGATGTCCACCCGGGTGTTGGAGACGATCGACATCATCACCGCGATCTTCTCCACGCCGTCCTTTCGAAGCACCTGCTTGGCGAGCCCGGCGGTCTTCCACACCGAGGGGTTGCCGCCGATCTCCGTGTAGTTGGCGGGCCTGCCGCCCTGGCTGCGGACCGCGTCGGTGAGCGTCAGCGAGCCGCCCCCGGCCCCGATCACCAGCCCCAGGTTCCCGTGGAAGCCGTGGTCGCGGCCCTGAATCACGCCGCGGTGGTCGGCGGAGTCGATCGCCTTCACGTTGCGCTCGAACTCGCTCGGCTCGTACGGCTCGCGGGTGTCGTCGGGGGCGATCTCGAGCTCGGACTCGAGCAGGGCCTTGTGGTGCGGCTTGGCCTCGTTCTCCATCTCCATGTGCGCGTCGAGCGCCACGAAGCTGCCGTCGGCCAGGCGGGCAAGCGGGTTGATCTCAGCGAGGGTCATGTCGGTTTCGCGAAACAGCCGCGCGAGCCGGGCGAGGATCGGTGTCGCGCGGTTGAGCTCGGAGCCCGTGACACCCGTCCCGGCGATCGCCTGCTTGGCCTCGAAGTCGGAGATCGGAAGCAGGTTGGAGACGTGCCCGCGCCCGACGTGGTCCGGATGCTTCTCGGCCACCTCCTCGATGTCGATCCCGCCCATGTCGCTGAACAGCATCAGCGGCCGTTTCGCGGTCCCGTCCCACACGACGCCCGCGTAGTACTCCTGCTCCACCTCGGCTTTGGGGTCGATCAGGACGCCGCGCGGCATTTGGCCGTTGATCTCCAGCTCGAGGATCTCGGCCGCGTGCGCCTCCGCCTCCTCGGGGGTGTCCGCGAATTTGACCCCGCCGGCCTTCATCCGCCCTCCGGTGAGAACCTGCGACTTGACCACCACCGGCCCGCCGATCCTCTCCGCTGCCGCGCGGGCGTCCCCGGCCGTGGTGCAGAAGCCGTACTCGGTGACCGGGATGCCGGCCCGCTCGACGATGCGTCGGGACTCGTACTCGTAGAAGCGCATGTGGTCCGCGGCCCCCCGGCCGCTTCGGGGCGGGAACCCTACCGGGTAGCCTGGCGAGGCCTTGAAGTGGCGCCGGACGAAGAACCGGGACGTGATCGATCGCCGGGGCGCTCCCGCCGGGCGCGGCGGCGGCGGGGGCATCCCGATGTCGCTGCCCGGTGGGACGGGCGGCAAGATCGGCGGCGGCCTCGGGGTGCTGGTCGTGCTCGCGATCGTCGCCCTGCAGGTGTTCGGAGGCGGGGGGGATGGAGGCTTCGCGATTCCGGACGCGTTCGACAGCGCCACGCGCGCTCCTGGCTCCGCCCAGCCCGCCCCGATCCCTCGCGGGCAGGATCCGGAGCGCGAGCTCAAGGACTTCAGCACCTTCGTCTTCAGCGATGCACAGAAGACCTGGGACGGCACCTTCTCGAAGCAGGGTGACGAGTACCGCAGGGCGCAGATGGTCCTGTTCCGCGATGCCGTCAACACCGGTGGCTGCGGCTCAGCCACCTCGGCGGTCGGGCCCTTCTACTGCCCTGCGGATCAGCGGGTCTACCTCGACCTGAGCTTCTACGACGAGCTGGCGCGCCAGCTTGGCGCACCAGGCGACTTCGCCTGGGCGTACGTGATCGCCCACGAGATGGGTCACCACATCCAGCGGCAGCTCGGTACCGAGGCGGAGGTTCGCGAGGCTGGAAGCCAGGACCCGAGCCAGGAGAACGAGCTCTCCGTGCGCCTCGAGCTGCAGGCGGACTGCTACGCGGGCGTATGGGGGAGCACCGTGACCAACCTGCTGGAGGAGGGCGACCTGGACGAGGCCTTCGTCGCGACCGAGGCGATCGGAGACGATCGCCTCCAGGAGCGCGCCGGCGGCACCGCCAACCCCGACACTTTCACCCACGGCAGCTCGGAGCAGCGCCGGGCGTGGTTCGAGAACGGGTTCGAGAGTGGTGACCCGGCGGCCTGCGATACGTTCTCGGCCGACGAGCTTTGAGCGAGACGAGCGCCACAGCCACGTCCGCGCCGACGGATCACGCCCAGCTTCGCGCCTGG
>JBOGZH010000184.1:0-1723 GCA_050697095.1 Solirubrobacterales bacterium | reverse complement strand
GGGCGGTGTCGCTGGGCGCCCGCGCCGGTCGCGCGTGGCAGCGGGGGCGGTTTGAGGGTCCCTACCTGCGCGACGAGCTCCTCGATCTCGGCTACGTGGTGGAGACGCTGGAGACCGCACACACCTGGACCCGGCTGGGCGAGCTGTACGAGGCGGTGCGCGGGGCGATCGACGCCGCCCTCGAGGGCCAGGGGACGCCCGGACTCACCTTTTGCCACGTCTCCCACGCGTACCGGGACGGGGCCTCGCTCTACTTCACCTTCATCGCTCGCCGCCGGCCCGGCGAGGAGATCGACCAGTGGCGGGCGGTGAAGGACGCGGCCTCGGAGGCGATCGTCCGAACGGGTGGAACGATCACCCACCACCACGCGGTCGGCCGCGATCACGCGCCCTACATGCGGGGCGAGATCGGCGAGCTGGGGCTTGCCGCGCTGCGCGCGGTGAAGGAGCGCCTCGACCCCGCCGGGATCATGAACCCCGGCAAGCTCCTCGCCTAGCCGCCGCCACCACCGGACCCTCCTGGGCCGCCCTGGCCCTGGCCCTGCCCCTGGGCCGTGGCGGGAATCTCCCCCCGGAGCGCGCTCTCGCCCTGGTAGCGGAGGATCGGCTTCTCGTCGCGCACGGCCTTCTCGAGGTCGCCAAGCAGCGATCTGTTCTCGCTCAGCGAGATGTCCACGAACCGCGCCCGGCTCGCGATCGGGATCGCGAACTGCGGGATCGGGAAGCGGTCCGAGAAGCTCCCGTCCGCGGCCACCTGGAGCGGCGAGAGCGGATAGCCCTCGTCCTCGCCGAGGAGCAGCCAGACGACGTAGCTCTGGCCCTCCTGGGGCGGGCTCAGCCCGCTGAGCTCGAGATCGACGTAGGGCTGAT
Organism: Solirubrobacterales bacterium; assembly: GCA_050697095.1. GTDB lineage: Bacteria > Actinomycetota > Thermoleophilia > Solirubrobacterales > 70-9 > DASPWW01. Next base: position 853 of record JBOGZH010000184.1, on the reverse strand, counting down.
CCCCGGTCGCGAGCCCGAAGCTCGCCTCGCCGCTTCCCTCTCCGCCGCCCCGGGGCTCGAGGGGGACGCTCGCCAGCACGTCCTCTTCGGCCGCCGTCGTCGCCTCTGTCTCGGTCACCGGCGCCGAGTCCTCGCCCTCGCCCTCGAATGCCCCCGCGATCGCGAGCACCCCGGCAAGCACCAGCACCGCGGTGGCGACCAGCGCGACGATCACCTGCTGCTGGCGGCGCGACATCGTGTCTCGGAACCGCGCGCCGTCCGTCGGCCCGGGGGGCTCGGCCTCCCGCGACTCGGCCGGTGCCGGCTCCTTGCGCCGCCCGAGCACGCTGCGGCGCTCGCGCGGCTTGGGAAGCTCGGGCAGATCGGCGTCGGGGGCGATCTCACGCAGGCGGTCGATCAGCTCGGACGCGAGCCGCTGGGACCCGGGGTCGCTCTGGAGGTGGCGGACGGCGTCGGCGCGCCCGATCGGGTCCGCCTGTCCGAGCAGGTAGTCGGTGAGGCCGACCTCGCCGTCCGGGTCGGTCCCGCCGAGCTCGGTGAGCGCCGCGCGTGCGCGCGTGCGCACCTCGTCCACGCCGACACCGAGCACCGCGCCGATGTCCTCGTAGCTCTGTCCCCGCTCGAGGACGAGCTGGAGCATCGCCTGCTGGTCGGGCGTAAATGCCATCGCGGGAAGCCTACGGAGTCGGCGTCGGGTGGCGTGCAGCCGGGTAGGGTGACCCGCATGTTGAGCGGGGTTGCCGACGCGGCATTGAGGAGGCCTCGCGCGGTGCTCGCCGCCTCCGTCGGCGTGCTGGTGCTCGCCGCCGCGCTCGCGGCGGCGGCTCCCGACCGGCTCGCCCTCGTGCCCGCG
>JBOGZH010000183.1:0-3777 GCA_050697095.1 Solirubrobacterales bacterium | reverse complement strand
TCGACCGGGTCGCCATTGCGGATCACCAGCGCCTTGGGCGGGGCGAGATCGAGCAAGGTGCGGATCGCGTCGTTGGCACCGCCGCGGGCGCGCATCTCGAACCAATGGCCGAGCAGGACGAAGGAGGCGAGGACCGTCGCAGCCTCGTAGAAAACCTCGCCACCGCCGGTCACGGTGATGATCAGCGAGTAGAGCCAGCCGGCGCCCACCGCGACGGCGACCAGGACCATCATGTCGAGGGTGCGGGCGCGCAGGGCCCGGATCGCGCCCGTGAAGAAGATCGAGCACGAGTAGAGGATGACCGGCAGGCTGAGGATGAGGGTGAAGACGTCCTCGCGCAGGCCGAATGGCACCGCAACCTCGAACCCGAAGACGTCGCGTCCTATCGGCGACCAGAGCACGATCGGAATCGAGAACAGGGCGGCGACCAGGAAGCGGTTGCGCATGTCGGCGGCCATCGCCGCCATCGACATCTCGGCGTGCCCGCCGTGGCCCATGACCTCGTCGGGCGACCGCGCGATCTCCTCGGGCGCGGCCGCGTGCTCGTGAGCCTGGGGTGCGGGCGGCGCAGCGGCCTCGGGCGCGGCCGGATCCGGTTCCATCAACGGGTCGCAGATGTGCTCGGGTACCGATTGGCCGGCGCAGTGGTAACCGCATTCGATGATCCAGCGGCGCAGCTCCTCGACCGAGGTCTCGCCAGGGTCATAGGTCACCGTCGCCGTCTGGCTCACCGGGTTGGCCTCGACCTTCTTGACCCCGGGACGGCGGCCGATCGCCGCCTCGACCACGGCCTTCTCGGATGCCCGCAGCATCCCGCTGGCCTCGAGGACCGCCGTGGCCCGATCCTTGGTCGCCGGGCTCATGCCGGTCCCTCCGGCCGCTCGGCGCGGTAGAAGGCCATCGTCCCGAATGCCGTCCGCAGCCGTCCTGTCTCCGCGGCCCCCGCGAGACCGGCCGCCTCGAAGATGCGCGGGAGGCCGCCGGCTAGGTTGTCGCGGGTCGGCTCGAATCCGTCGAGCAGCGGAATGCTGACAGACAGCACGCGCATCAGGGGGTCGGACGGACGCCCCCAGTCGGCCACGTGAAGCTTGCCGCCCGGGCGCAGGACGCGGGCGATCTCGGCGGCTGTCTGCCGCTTGACCTGTGGCGCGAGGTGGTGGAAGAAGAGGGTCGAGACCACGGTGTCGAAAAACCCATCCTCGTAGGGAAGCTCGTTTGAGAGCCCCTCGTCGAAGCGGATCTCGACCCCATCCGCCGCCGCCTTGGCGCGGGCGGGAGCCAGCATCTCGGGGTCGGCGTCGAGCCCGGACACCTCAGCGGCCGTCTGCGCGCGTTTGATCAGCACCGCCAGTGTGCCCGTGCCGCAGCCGAGGTCCAGGATGCGGTCGCCGGGCCCCGGCGACACCTGCTCGAGCAACCGCCGCTTGAAGGTCGTCTCGCGCGTGGTCCAGCGAATCAGCGGGTCGTAGAAGCGGGTCAGCGAGCGGAAGCGGAGCGCAGGCAGGTAGCGCTCTTCGCGGCCGTTGCGCTGAGCACTCACCAGGTACTCCTCACCGGCCGACGAAAGCCGCGCAGCGGGCAACGCGTTGACGGGCGGGTCGAGAGCGGGGAAGGAATCGGTCGGCTCGAGATCCGGAGCATCGGTACCCAGAATTGTGTTCGATGTGCAGGGCCTTGCGGTTAGCGGTCCCGCTTGCCTCGCCGCCGCAGGAACGCCCACGCGCCGCCGGCGATCATGCCGCCCATCATCACCACCATCATCACGATCATGGCGATCGTCATCAGGCTGGAGCCGTTCATCATCGGTCTGTACCTCCCTCCTGACCCGACTTGTGGGCGAGTATGCGCTCGACGATCCCGGCCTTCAGGCGCTGGACGCTGTCGATCTCGAAACCGACGTCTGCCAGATAGTCCAGCGGCTCGCGCACGAGGTGGTCCGCACCGAAGCGGACCGTCAGCGGATCGAGCATCCGCTGCACGGCGCGCACCGCCGTCGAGGGGCTGCGCACGTGCTCCAGCAGTGCGAGCCGTCCGCCGGGGCGCAGAACCCTGAAGGCCTCGCTCGCGGCCACGCGGTCGTCGGGGATCGTGCAGAGCGCGAAAGTGATGATCACGCTGTCGAAGCTCTGATCCTCGAACTCGAGCTGTTGCGCGTCGCCGACCCGCAAGTCGACGTCCCTCCCCAGCTGAGCCGCGCGCTGCCTGGCGATCGTCAACATCTCCGGGCTGAGCTCGACCCCGGTCAGCCGAATGTCGTCTGGGAAGTACGGAAGATTTCGTCCCGTGCCGGGCGCGATCTCGAGCACGTCGCCCCGCATCTGCGAGCACGCCCACTCGCGCCCGCCGGCGAACAGGACCCGGTCGAAGAACCCCATCTGCCGGTCGTAGCGGGGGGCCTCCTTGTCCTGGAGGCGGCGGACGCGCTCGGTTTCGGTGGCGATCGTCTCGTCCATGCCGCTCAGCCGACCATGCTCAGGCCCGGCGGGCGCGAAGCGCGCGTCGCGAGACGACGATCATTCCGAGCGCGAGCGCCAGCGGCCCTCCGATCATCGCCGCCATGCAGCCGGCGGTCAGCAGGACGGGAAGCTCGAGATTCGCGACGAGCAGCCCGTGGGCGCTCGCCGCGAGCAGGCTCGCCAGCCCGAGCAGGACGAGCGCGCTGCGACCGGCGAGAGCGCGCGGAAGCCGCCACCCGCCCGCGCCTGGCTCGCCCACCAGATGATCGACCCGCTCGGGAGCGATGCCGAGCACCGACGCGGGCCGCGCACCCGGCGGCGAGAGCTTCAACAGCGCCGACGCCAACGGCGGCCTGCGCCCCTCCACGTGCCGGACAGCCGCGTCGTCTGCGGCCAGCTCCCCCAGGGCGGCGTAGCGCTCGCTGCTGCGGCGGAGCAGCGGAATGAAGAACAGCCCGTCGGCGAGGGATCGCGCCAGCAGCAGCCGCAGCGGGTCCCGGCGCCCCGCGTGATGAAGCTCATGGCCGACCACCGCGCGCAGCTCGTCGTGGCTGAGCCGATCCAGCGCGCCGCGGCTCAGATAGACCTGTGGGCGCAGGTAGCCGGCGCAGAACGCGTTGGGCACCGCGGTCTCGACCAGGGGACAGCTCGTTCCCCCGATTGCGATCCGGTGGTCGGAGACGGGCAACCCGGCCAGGTAACGGCGGCTCGCGATGAGCTGGCGCCACCCCGAGCGCGCGCCCAGCCCGAGGCTGACAAGCGCCAGCGCCCCAAGGGCGAGCGCCGCGAGCGCCCCGGGGCCACCGGCGAAGAGCCAGCGGTCGCAGGCCGCTGCGACAGTGGCCGGCGATGGAAGGCCGGAGTCGGCGCCGGTCGCCAGGAACGCGATCGTGCCGGCAACCAGCGCACCGCCCACACCCGCGATGCTCACGTGCAGCCGGTACAGCCGGCGCGCGCTTCGCTCGGGGCTCACGACTCCTCCGCGAGCTTTCGCAGCTTGCGCCGGCGGTCCGGGTCGAGCGTCTCGAGCTGGCGGGCGAAGTGGGCGAGCGCGACGTCGCCGTAGTCGGCGACCAGCTCGTCGACCCCGGCTCGCGCCCGGGCCTCGAGGTAATCCTCGCGGGCGATCGCCGGCCGGTAGATGTCCCGGTTCCCGCTGCGCCGGCGCTTCACCATCCCCTTGGTGTCGAGGCGGGCCATGATCGTCATGACCGTCGTGTAGGCGCGCTCCTTCGGGCCGCGGTTGAGGGCCTCGAGCACCTGGCGCACCGTCACCTCGTCGTGGCGCCACACCTCCTCCATGACCTCGGCCTCGAGCTCG
>JBOGZH010000182.1:0-11412 GCA_050697095.1 Solirubrobacterales bacterium | reverse complement strand
GCGCCGGAGCGCCCGCGCCCGTCGAGCGCGCCCCGACCGCGGGGGCCGCCGCTCGCTCCGGATCTGGGCCCGCCGTGTGGCCGCCCTTGCCGTGGTCGCCGGGGCGCTCGCCGCCGCCTACCAGCTGTGGCTTCGCGACCTGGGTGTGGTCGCCGTGCAGGATGTGGAGGTGGTCGGCGCCGCCTCGGCCGACGGCGCCCAGATCAGCGCCGCGCTCACGGCGGCGGCTCGGGAGATGACCACGCTTCACGTGCGCGAGGAGGAGCTCCGCGCGGCGGTCCGCGCCTACCCGACCGTGGGATCGGTCAGCGCGGAGCCCCGGTTCCCCAACGGGCTCACGATCGAGGTCGCCGAGCGGCGCCCGGTGGCGATCGTCGAGGTGGACGGTCGCGACCTCCCGGTCGCCGCCGACGGGACACTGCTTCCCGGTCTCTCCACCGCCGAGCTCGATCTGCCGGCGCTCGAGGTCACGATCGAGCCGGAGTCGGCGAGGCGGCTCGCCGGCGGTCCGCTCGAGCAGGCGCGGGTGCTCGGTGCGGCCCCGAGGCCGCTGCGATCGCTGGTCGAGGACAGCGGAGAGGACTCCGAGGGGGTCGTCGTGGGGCTCGCGGACGGGATCACCCTCCGGTTCGGCGACGGGAGCGACGCCGAGTCGAAGTGGGCGGCCGCAGCGCGGATCCTCGCCGACGGCGAGCTCGCGGGACTCTCCTACATCGACCTGCGCGCCCCCGAGCGCCCAGCGGTCGGCGGGGCGGCCCCGGCTCCCGGCGCCGCATGAGCGCTTGCAGGCCCCGATCCGCCCCGCGCGATCTGAATCGCGCTCTTTGCGGGGCCCGCAGCGGGGCCGCGAAGCACCTAAATCCGCCGCAAATCGGCCCTCACGAGGGTCCGAGTCGTACGCTCAGGTACAGCTTGAGGGTAGCCCAACCCTCGAGTAATCCCTGAGAAATCGTGCTTGCAGGATCTCCTCCCGGGCGTTGACAGAGGGGGCGTTTTGCCCTACTTTCCTGGTGCTTGCAGGCCAATCGCCGACCGGAACCCTGAACTACGCCTTCAGGCTCCGAGACGCGGTAGCCAAGCGGTGAGAGACGGTGGAAACTTCATATCTCGCAGTCATCAAGGTCGTTGGTGTCGGCGGTGGCGGAAACAACGCCATCAGCCGGATGGTGGACGCTGGCCTGAAGGGCGTCGAGTTCGTCGCCATAAACACCGACGCGCAGTCCCTGCTCGCCGCCGACGCGGACATCAAGCTCGGCGTCGGCCATGAGCTGACCAAGGGCCTGGGCGCGGGGGGCAACCCGGAGGTCGGCGCCGGCGCGGCGGCGGAGAGCCGCGACGACATCAAGGAGTCACTGAAGGGCGCTGACATGGTCTTCGTCACCGCCGGGGAGGGCGGCGGAACCGGGACCGGAGCGGCGCCGATCATCGCCGAGATCGCCAAGGAGGAGGTCGGCGCGCTGACCGTCGGGGTGGTGACCAAGCCGTTCGAGTTCGAGGGCCGCCGGCGCATGCAGCAGGCCGACGACGGAATCGAGAAGCTGCGCGCCGAGGTCGACACCCTGCTCGTGGTCCCGAACGAGAAGCTGCTCCAGGTCGTCGAGCGGCGCGAGAGCGTGCTCGAGGCCTTCCGCAAGGCGGACGACATCCTCCGCCAGGGCGTCCAGGGAATCACCGACCTGATCACCGTGCCGGGCCTGATCAACCTCGACTTCGCGGACGTGGAGATGGTGATGCGCGACGCCGGCTCGGCGCTGATGGGGATCGGCGTCTCGACGGGCGAGAACCGTGCCAGCGAGGCCGCGAAGCAGGCGATCAACTCACCGCTCCTGGAGCAGTCGATCGACGGCGCCACGGGGCTGCTGCTCAACGTCACGGGCGGCGAGGACCTCGGCCTGTTCGAGGTCCACGAGGCCGCCGAGACGGCGGTGAAGGCGGCCGACTCGGGCGCGAACATCATCTTCGGCGCCGTGATCGACCCGGCGATCAGCGAGGAGGTCCGGGTGTCGGTGATCGCGACCGGGTTCGAGGGATTCGAGCTGCTCGCCCGCCGCCCCGCCGAGGTGAGGCGGCGAAGCCGCCGCCGCGGCCTGGAGATCGGAGACCGCGAGCGCCGCGAGCTCGAAGTCTCCGAGGACGAGATCGACGTCCCCTCGTTCCTGCGCAGGCCGTAGGCAGCAAGCCACTTTCGTTCAGCCGCTAGCCTGCGGCTGGTGAGCACGGCCGCAGCGCTCAGGCGCACGCCGCTTTACGACGCCCATGTGGCGGCCGGCGCCCGAATCGTTCCGTTCGCGGGATTCGAGATGCCGGTCCAATACGAGGGCGTCCGTCCGGAGCACCTCGCGGTGCGAGAGGGAGTGGGCGTCTTCGACGTCTCCCACATGGGGGAGATCGAGACCGAGGGCCCGGGGGCCGGCGTGCTGCTCCAGCGGTTGCTTTCGAACGACGTGGACGCGATCGAGCCCGGCGGCGCTCAGTACTCGTGCCTTTGCCGCGATGACGGCGGTGTGCTCGACGATCTCTTCACCTACCGGGTCGCCGACGATCGCTACCTGACGGTCACCAACGCCGCCAACCGCGAGCGCGACCTCGAGTGGTTCGCCGAGCACGCGGCGGACCTCGACGCGGAGGCTCGCGACGCGGGGGACCGCTTCGCGATGCTCGCCGTTCAGGGCCCGCGCGCCCGCGCCCTGGTCGCCGGGATCAGCGAGGGAGAGCTGCCGCCGCGGATGCGGACCGCGACCGTGACGGTGGCGGGCGCGGAGGTGCTGGCGTGTGGGACCGGGTACACCGGGGAAGACGGAGTCGAGATGCTGCTCGCTCCGGAGGCCGCGACCGAGGTGTGGGATGCGCTGCTCGAGGCGGGCGCGGTGCCGGCCGGGCTGGGGGCGCGCGACACGCTCCGGCTCGAGGTCTGCTTTCCGCTGTACGGCAACGACCTCACGACCGAGCGCACCCCGATCGAGGCCGGGCTGGGGTGGTGCTGCAAGGAGGACACCGCCTTCATCGGCTCGGAGGCGATCGCGCGGGTGCGCGGCGAGGGCCCTGCCGAGAAGCTCGCTCCGTTCGTGCTCACCGAGCGCGGGATCCCGCGCCCCGGCAACCGCGTCCTTCGCGGCTCCGACGACGTCGGGGAGGTGACGAGCGGGACGCATTCCCCCTCGCTCGGGATCGGGATCGGGATGGCCTACGTGGCGGGCGAGCTCGCCGCGCCCGGGACCGAGCTCGTCCTCGACGTCCGCGGCACGCGGCGTGCGGCGCGCGTCGAGCGCAAGCCGCTTTACGACAAGCAAACCGAAGGAGAGAGCGATTGAGCGAGGAGAGCTACCCCGACGGTCTTCTGTACCACCCCGAGCACGACTGGGCACGCGTGGAGGGCGGCTCGGCGACCTTCGGGCTCACCTGGTACGCGCAGGACGCGCTCGGCGAGGTCGTCTTCTTCGAGCCGCCCGAGACCGGGACCGAGGTGGGCAAGGACACTCCGTACGCGGAGGTCGAGTCGGTGAAGGCCGTGTCGGAGGTGTACGCCCCGATGTCGGGCGAGGTGACCGAGGTCAACGAGGCGGCCGCCGAGAGCCCCGAGACGATCAACCGCGATCCGTACGGCGACGGTTGGCTGGTCAAGGTGAAGCTTTCGGACCCATCCGAGGCCGATGGTCTGATGGACGCCGGCGCCTACCGCAAGCTGCTCGAGGAGGATGAGTGACCAGATACACCTCCGCCACCGACGCGGACCGCCGCGAGATGCTCGCGACGGTCGGCGCCTCCTCCATCGAGGAGCTCTTCGCCGATCTCCCGGCGGACGTGCGTCTCGGTCGTGACCTCGAGCTGGCTCCGGGGATGGCCGAGACCGAGGTCCACGACCTCCTCGTGCGACTCGCGAAGCGGAACGCCGACGCCGAGGACGAGCTGTGCTTCATCGGCGCCGGCATGTACGACCACTACGTCCCCGCGCTCGTCGACGCGATCACGCAGCGCTCCGAGTTCCTCACCCCCTACACGCCCTACCAGCCGGAGGTCTCCCAGGGCCACCTGCAGGCGATGTTCGAGTTCCAGACCGCGATGTCGGAGCTCACCGGGCTACCGGTCTCCAACGCGTCGCTGTACGAGGGGCCCTCCTCGGTCCCCTCCGCCGGCTACCTGGCGATCGGCGCCACGGATCGGCGCCGCTTCGTCGTCTCGCGGGGGGTCCACCCGCACAGCCGCGAGGCGTTGGCGACCTACTCGGAAGGCTTCGGGGCGGAGATCGCCGAGGTGCGGTTGCGCGACGGGCTCACCGACGCCGGCGAGCTGGCGGACGCCGTCGACGAGCGGACCGCCGCGGTGTTCCTCCAGAGCCCGAACTTCCTCGGCGCGGTCGAGGACCTCGGGGCGCTCGCGGAGCATGCGAAGCGGGTGGGCGCCCTCGTCGTCGTCTCCGTCGACCCGATGACCCTCGGCGTGCTGAAGCCCCCCGGCGAGCTCGGCGCCGACATCGCCCTCGGCGAGGGCCAGCCGCTCGGGGGCCGGCTCGACTACGGTGGCCCCTCGTTCGGGTTCTTCTGCGCGACCGAGGATCACATTCGCCGGATGCCGGGCCGGATCGCGGGCGAGACCGTCGACGTCGACGGGCGCCGCGGCTTCGTGCTCGCGCTTCAGACCCGCGAGCAGCACATCCGCCGCGAGAAGGCGACCCACAACATCTGCACGTCCCAGGCGCTCAACGCCCTCGCCGGGATCGTGTATCTGAGCTGGCTCGGGAAGCAGGGCCTGGTCGAGCTGGGCGAGCTGCTCACGCGTCGCACGGCATACGCGCGCGAGCGCCTCGCGGCCGTCGAGGGCGTCGAGCTCCTCCATGACGCGCCGGTGGTGCGCGAGTTCGCGGTCCGGCTCGACGCGCCGGTCGCGGAGGTGCTCGACCGCTGCGCCGCCGAGGGGATCGCGGCCGGCTATCCGCTCGGGCGCGAGTACCCCGAGCACGAGGACGGGCTCCTGGTCGCGCTCACGGAGCGGCGAAGCCGGGGGGACATCGACAGGCTGGCGGAGGTGCTGGGGCGGGCGGTTGCGGAGGCGCCAGGTGCGAGGCGCGAGGCGCCTGAGGTGATCGCGTCGTGAGCGAGCCCTCGATGCGGGAGACCCCGATGCAGAGGGATCGCGCGGTGACGATCTTCGAGCGTTCGGGGCCCGGCCGGCGAGCGGCGACGCTCCCCCCGCTCGACGTCCCCGAGCGTCCGCTCGACGAGCTGATCCCTGAGCACCTGAGGCGCGACGGGGCGCCGGAGCTGCCGGAGGTCTCCGAGCCGGAGATCGTCCGCCACTACAACCGCATCTCGCGGCGCAACTTCGACCTCGACACAGGCCTGTACCCGCTCGGCTCCTGCACGATGAAGCACAACCCCCGGCTCAACGAGCGGGTCGCGGCGCTGCCCGGCCACGCGCGGTTGCACCCCGCCCAGGACCCGAAACGTGCCCAGGGCGCGCTGGAGCTGATGTGGCGCCTCCAGGGCGCGCTCGCCGAGCTCTGCGGGCTGCCCCACGTCTCGCTTCAGCCCTCCGCCGGATCGCATGGCGAGCTCGCCGGGCTGCTGTTGACCCGGGCCTACCACGCCGATCGCGGCGAGCGGCGCACGAAGGTGCTCACCCCCGACACCTCGCACGGCACGAACCCCGCCTCGGTGACGATGGCGGGCTACGAGGTCGTCAAGGTGGCGACCGACGTGCGCGGTGGGGTCGACGTGGACGACCTTCGCGCCAAGATCACCGACGAGGTCGCCTGCGTGATGCTGACCAACCCGAACACGCTCGGGCTGTTCGACGAGAACATCCGCGAGATCGCGGCGATCGTGCACGGGGCGGAGGGGACCCTGTACTACGACGGCGCGAACCTGAACGCGATCATGGGCCACTCGAGGCCCGGCGACATGGGCTTCGACATCGTCCACGTCAATCTCCACAAGTCGTTCTCGCAGCCGCACGGCGGCGGCGGCCCCGGGTCGGGACCGATCGCCGTGTCGGACCGGATCGAGCCGTACCTGCCCGTGCCGCGTGTGGTGCAACGCGAGGGGGGCAACGGAGGGAGCCCGGCGTTCGACCTCGACCACGACCGACCGAAGTCGATCGGGCGGCTACGCGGCTTCCAGGGCAACTTCGGCGTCTTCGTGCGCTCCTACGCGTACATCCTCAGCCTCGGGGGCGACGGGCTCACCGAGGCCTCCGAGACCGCGGTCCTGAACGCGAACTACCTGCTCGCGCGGCTGCGCGACGGCCGGGCGGGGCGCTACCTCCCGGTGGCGTTCGATCGCCGCTGCATGCACGAGTTCGTGCTCAGCGGCCGCAACGCGAAGCGCGAGCTCAAGGTGACGACGCTCGACATCGCGAAGCGCCTGCTCGACTACGGCCTTCATCCGCCGACGATCTATTTCCCGCTTCTCGTCGACGAGGCGCTGATGGTCGAGCCCACGGAGACGGAGACCAAGGAGTCGCTCGACGCCTTCGCCGACGCGATCGAGGAGATCCTCGCCGAGGCGGAGGGTGATCCGGAGACCCTGAAGCAGGCTCCGTACACGACGCCGGTGCGTCGTCTGGACGAGGCCGCGGCGGCCCGCAGCCTGGTCGTCCGTCAGCGCTTCGGCTGAGCGCCGCGCGTCGGCCCGGAGCGCCACACCTGGAGCCAGAAGGCAGCGGCGCCCGAAGCCCTCTGCGGCCTAGGCGCGCGCGGCACGGGTGACCACCTGCGAGCGGAGCTGCTCCCTCGGGTTCGCGATGACACGGCCGTTCGTCCCGGCCTGTCCGGCGCGGAGCTCGAGCAGCTCGACGAGCTCCGCGGTGCGATGGAAGGGATCGGCGATCGCCCGCCCCTCGCTGAGCGAGTACGCGGCGCGGACCTCGCCGCCGGCCTCCGCGAGCATGATCGGGAGCTCCGGTAAAGGAGAGGAGTCGAGCTGGGCAAGGCGCTCGAGGGCGCCGAGGTCGTCGCCGGCCGCGTCGCGGATCGTCACGCCGGCCGCGTCGGCCTCCAGTCGTACAAGTGCGGGATTGAGATGGCTAGTGTTTGACGAGCCCGAAGCTGCTGCCGGTGGACCGGATGCGGGCGCTCGCGGCCGAGGTGTTCGAGCAGGAAGGGCCTCGGGCGATGCAGTACGACAACTCCCAGGGTGTGCGGGAGCTGCGCGCCGAGCTCGCTGCGCTGATGGGCCGGCGGGGGGTCGGCGGCGACCCGAGCGAGATCGTGGTCGCGGCCGGCGCGCGGCAGGGGCTGACGCTCGCGACCCGCGCGACGCTGAGCCCCGGAGATGTGGCGGCGTGCGAGTCCCCGAGCTTCTTCGGTGCGATCGAGGCCGTTCGCGCCGCCGGGGCCGAGCTGGTCCCGGTGCCCACCGACGAGGACGGCCTCGACACCGATGTGCTGGAGCAGCTCCTGCGCCGCAAAGAGGTGCGCGTCGTCGTCGTCCAGCCGCGGCTCCACAACCCGACCGGACGCGATCTGTCCCCCGATCGGCGCGCGCACCTGATCGGGCTCGCGCGCCGCCACAGCTTCTTCGTCCTCGAGGACGGCGTGTACGCGGACCTGCGGATCGACGGGGAGCCTGTGACGCCGCTTCGCGCCGAGGCGCCCGAGCACGTGATCTATGTCGACTCGCTGTCGAAGACGATGGGGGGCGGGCTGAGACTCGGGTGGATCGCCGCCAGCGGCCCGGTGCTCGACCGGATCGCGCGCGAGAAGCGCCGCGACGGCATCGACTGCGTGACGCTCACCCAGCTGATCATCGCCCGCTTTCTCGCCGCGGGGAGCTACGAGGAGCACCTGACCCGGGCGATCCCCTTTCACGCGGAGCGCCGGGACGCGCTGATCGATGCGGTCGAGCGCGAGCTCGGACCGGTCGCGTCCTGCATGCACCCGCACGGGGGCGGGCACGTCTGGGTGACGCTCGGCGAGCCGTTGGACGAGCGCGACCTCTACGAGGCGGCGGTTCGCGCGGGCGTGGACTTCGTCCCGGGCGGCGGGATGATGCCCGAGCGTCCCCTCGAGACCCACATGCGGCTCTCGTTCTGCTACCTCGACCCGGATGAGCTCTCGGAGGGCGTGAGACGGCTCGCCGCGGCCGTCCGGGAGGCGCGCCGCAGCGTCCAGCCGGCGCGCGCGACTCTGCCGCTCGCCTAATCCGGCTCGAGCGCGTCGAGCGCCGGGAGCTCCTGCTTCAGCTCGAGCACCGAGGCGAACAGATCGCCCCGGTCCTCGACCCGCTCGAGAACGTCCGCGGCCTCGAAGCGGATCGGCTCGGGGTCGCCCGACTCGGCCGCTGTCTCGACCTCGTCCCACTCGAGCGGGGTGGACACGGTCGGCCGCTCACGCGCGCGCAGCGAGTAGACCGCCACCGTCGTCTTCGACTCGGTGTTCTGGCTCCAGTCCACGAACACCTTTCCCTTGCGCAGCCGCTTCGTCATCCGCGACACGATCTCGTCGGGGTGCATGCGCTCCAGGAGCTGCGCGAGGGCCTGGGCGTAGGGCTTCGTCGTCTCGTAGGTGAGCTTGCCGTTGAGCGGGACGTAGACCTGAAGCCCCTTGCCGCCCGAGGTCTTCGGGAAGCACTCGATCCCGAGGTCGCCGAACATCTTGCGCACCTGGAGGGCCACCTTCGCGCACTCGATCACGGTCGCGGGCTCGCCCGGATCGAGGTCGAAGGCGAGCACGGTCGGGCGCTCCATCCGCTTCGCGACAGACAGCGAGGGGTGCAGCTCGAGCGCGGCAAGCTGTGCCATCCACACGAGGGTCGGTTTGTCGTCGCAGACGCAGAACGCGATCTCGCCGTCCTCGCGCTCGCTCCAGATCGCCGCCGTCTCGACCCACTCCGGGCGATGCTTCGGGCACCGCTTCTCGAAGAAGTGGCCCCCCTCGACCCCCCCGGGGTAGCGCTTCAGGGTCAGCGGGCGGCCGCTCAGGTGGGGAACGATCGTCGGGGCGATGCGGGCGTAGTAGTCGATCACCTCGCCCTTGGTGAACCCCGTCGCGGGGTACATCACCTTGTCGAAGTTGGTTAGGGCGAGCTCCCGCCCGTCGACCTCGACCTGCTTTGAGCCGGCCAAGGCCGAACGCGAGCCCTAGGGGCGCGACTTCGCGGCGGTCTTGCGCCGCCCGCCGGAGCCGGACTTGGAGCGCGACTTCGCGGAGCCCTTCGACTTCGCCTTGCCCTTCGAGCCCGAGCTCTTCGACTTCGAGGTCGCCGTCTTCGCCGGCTTCTTTTCCTTCGCGCCGTCCTCGGCGCCCTCGGCGAGCTCCTCGCCTCGGACCGACGCGAGGCTCTCCTCGAGGGCGGCCATCAGGTCCGGGGCCTTGGTCGGCTTCGGCTCCTCGCTCGGCTGTGTCACGACCTTCTTGCCCTGCGCCTTGCGCTCGATCAGGGCCAGCAACTCCTCCCGGTACTCGTCGCGATACTCATCGGCCTTGAAGTCTCCGCTCAGTGAATCGATCAGCTCCTTTGCCATCTCGAGCTCGCGCTTCTCGAGCTTGCGCCCGTCGGCGGGCTCGACCCCGTCGAGCTGGTCCGGCGGCACGACCTCGTCGGCGAACCGCATCGTGGTCAGGGTCAGGACGTCGTCCAGCGGGCGGATCGCGGCAAGGTGCTCCTTGTTGCGGAGCACGAACCGCGCGATCGCCACCTTGCGCTCGTCCCGCATCGCCTTCGCGAGCAGCGCGTACGCCTTCTCGGCGCCCTTGTCCGGGCCGAGGTAGTAGGGGTGCTCGAAGTAGATCGGGTCGATGTCGTCGAGATCGACGAAATCCTTGATCTCGATCGCCCGGGTCTTCTTCGGGTCGATCTCGTCGAGCTCGTCGCGGGTGATCACGATGTACTGGTCGGGCGTGACCTCGTACCCCTTGACGATCTTCTCGTAGGGGACCTCCTCGCCGTCCTCCTCGGCGACCCGCTTGTGCTTGATCCGCGACCCGTCGCCCTCGCGCAGCTCGCGGAAGCGAATCGTCTGCTTTGAAACGGCGCTGTACAGCTTCACGGGCACGTTCAGGAGCCCGAAGCTGATCGATCCACTCCAGATCGCTCTAGCCATGGTCCTTCATTACCTCAGGGTACCGCCGCATCCCTGCCCGCAAACTCCTGGGCGAACGCGATCTTGCGTCATCACTGGGCGGGCCATGGTGCTTAGACCGCCCGGCGCCGCGAAACTCATCGGGCGGGCGGGATATTGCGAACGACCATACGATTGGCCCCGATGGCCAAGGCGACTGTCGACCGCAGGCCCACGCTCGTCGACGAGGCCGAGCAGGCGCTGCGGCGCTGGTTCGCCCCGGGGCGCCACCGTCCGGGTGACCGGCTTCCGCCCGAGCATGAGCTCGCGGGAATGCTGGGGGTGTCCCGCGGCACGCTCAGGGTCGCCCTCGAGCGCCTCGAGCGCAGCGGCGAGATCGTCCGCCGGCAGGGGAGCGGCACGTTCGTGGGGCGCGTGGCGGGCGAGAGCTCGTTCAGCGCCGGGCTCGAGCTGCTCGAGTCCTACTCGCTGCTCGCCTCGCGTCAGGGCCTCGACCTCTCGGTCAGCAACATGACCATCTCGACCGAGCCGGTGCGTGAGGACACGGCCGGCGAGCTCGGGCTCCAGCCCGGCACGGAGGCGCCGGTGGTCGCGCGCATCCTCGTCGCCGACGGCCGCCCGGCCGCGCACATGCAGGACTGGCTCCACCCCGACCTCGACCTTCCGCCGACCGACGAGCTCGAGCAGGCGCTGGGGCGGGGGAACATGGTCCTCGACGTGCTCGTCGACCGCGACGTGCCGGTGGCGTTCGCGCGCACCGACGTGATGCCGAGGCTCGTCGAGCAGGGGGACCCGCTCGCGGAAGCGCTGGCGGTGAAGCCGCCGATCGCGGTGCTTGAGCTCGCCGACACGATGCACCTCGCGTCCGGCGACGCGGTGCAGCACGGGATCAGCGTGTTCGCGCCCGGTCGCCTCGCCGTGCACGTGATGCGGGGGCTCGTGTCGTCCGAACCCGAGCAGATCTCGCCCGCGGACTGAACCTCCACACGTGGTCGCGGTAGCGCTCGGGATCGGCACCGCCCTCTGCTGGGGGCTCGCCGACTTCCTCGGCGGCATCCGCACCCGCCGGCTGACGCTCGCCGCCGTCCTGACCGTCAGCCAGCTCACCGGCCTGACGGCGGTCGCGGTGGTGGTCCTCGCCGGGAACGTGGAGGCCCCGGCGGCGGGCGACGTCGCTCCCGCGCTCGCCGCGGGCGTTTGCCAGCTCGCGGGGATCGCGGCCCTGTACCGCGCGCTCGCGATCGGGACGATGAGCGTGATCTCGCCGGTCTCCGCGAGCGGGGCGGCGGCGATCCCGGTGGTCGTCGGGCTCGCCACCGGCGAGCGCCCCGGCGCCGTCGTGTTCCTCGGGATGGCGGCCGCGTTCGCGGGCGTCGCGCTGGCCTCCCGCACCCC
>JBOGZH010000181.1:0-5658 GCA_050697095.1 Solirubrobacterales bacterium | reverse complement strand
CCCTGGCCAGGTGCTCGCGCGCGAGCAGATCCTCAGCCACGTATGGGGCTTTGACTTCGACCCCGGATCGAACATCGTGGACGTCTACGTTCGCCGTCTGCGCCGGAAGCTGGGGAGCGATCGCATCGAAACGGTGCGCGGCATGGGTTACCGGCTTCGGGAAGACGAGGCTCCCGAGCCCGGCAACCCCGCATCCAGACCGGTGCGCTCGCCGTGAAAGCCCGAAGGGCGGCGATGGCGCGAGATCAGCCGTCGGCTGGCGTCGAGCTGTAGCTTGCAGCACTCGCGCTCAGCCAGGTCTCGCCGAGCGCGACAAGCGAGCGTGGCGGACGAAGCGCCAGACGCTTCCGCTCGGGACGAAGAGCGGTCGTGACGCCGCATCGTTGAGCCGCTCCTCCTTTGCTGGAGAGGAGTAGCTCGCGCTCCGCGAGGCGATAACGAGTCGGAGCCGTGGCACTACGGGACGCCGTAATGCAATAAAGCCCGAACAGCACACGAGCGTTTGCTGGCTCCGCGGCACCAAAGTGCCGGTTTCACGCGAAGGGAGGCGCGCGCTCAACGTGCGCCGACGCTCCTGGCAGGAAGAGCGGAAGCGCTGCGCTGACTCCACGCCGCATCCGCAACGCGACAAACGCAGCATGACGCTATCCGCTGACACCGCGTGTCGAGTCGCCGCCGAGGGCTTCGCCGGCCCACGGCCGGGCTGAAATGCGAGGTGGGGTTAGGGCCCCAGCGATACGAGCTTGAAGTTCGTCCTCCCGGCGTCGTCGCTGCCGTCGTGAACGACGAGCAGGCCGCGCGGGAATGCGTTCCCAAGGTCACGGGTGGTCACCTCGATGCCGTCCGCTTCCTCGACGGCATCGACGCCACTCGCGGCTTCGATCACGAAGGTCTTGACGTATTCGTTGTCTCCGCCGCGCCGGTAGACGGCGAACGAGCTGTTCCCCTGGCTCGAGGCGACCAGGTAGCCGGAGCGGTCAGGGCCGGACGCGATGGCCAGGCCCTCGACCTCCGCCTCGAGGTGCCCGCCCGGGCCCGTGGAGTCCACCCGCTCTCTCGCGGTGCCGGCATCCGGCTCCGCCCCGTACCTCCAGATCCCGCGGGCCTCCTCGCCGATGTAGAGTTCGCCCCGCTCGTCGTCGGCGACACAGCCCTCCGTCTTGGAGCCGACCGCGAAGCTCCTCACCCGTCGCGCGTCAACCCTCCCGCTGCCCGCCTCGATGAGCTCCCACTGCTCGACCCGGCCTCCGGGGTCCCGGGCCTCTTGCTCGCTGTTGACGATGGCGTAGAACCTCCCCGTCGCGGGACTGCGGTACATGCAGGAGCCGTAAGCGGCGATCCCGAGCTCGATCTCCCGGGCGGCGACCTCGACCAGCTCGCGCGTTGAGGGATCGACGCGGTAGATCGCCAGCCTGTGGGTTGTGCTGTCGGCGGCGGTCACAAGCGTCACCGACTCGCCGCCGAGCCGAAAGGCGTCGCGGAGATCGACGTT
This sequence comes from Solirubrobacterales bacterium, assembly GCA_050697095.1. Lineage (GTDB taxonomy): Bacteria > Actinomycetota > Thermoleophilia > Solirubrobacterales > 70-9 > DASPWW01. The sequence continues at coordinate 4,166 of JBOGZH010000181.1, read as the reverse complement.
GTTGAGGTCGCCCTCGGCGAGATACTGGATCTCGTTTCCCTCCAGGTCGTAGACCGCGAGGCCGCCGAGCTTGTCCGTCCCGATGATCGTGCTCCTCGCGGGGACATCGGGGTGAACCCAGATCGCCGGGTCGTCGGCATCGCCGCCGGGCGGGACCGGGTCCGTCTCGCCGCTGGCCGCGGCCTCCTGCGCCGGCGACTCAAACAGCGGCTTGGTTTCGTCGTCGGCGTCGTCGCCGCCGCACGCGCCGACCCCGAGCGCCAGCACGAGCGCGGCGAGCAGCGCGAACGGCGCCCGGGGGCGAATCTGGGTGCTCATCTGGGATTCCTCCCTCGTCGGTGAGCCTACCGGCCTTGCGCGATCGGACAAGCTCAAGCCCTCGCCCCGGCCGCCTCGCGCGGCTTCCCGCGCTAAGTCCGCCCACTCACCTTCGGGGCCGATCAGCTCCGGGAACGAGCTCAGCTTCAAACGACGATGATGCTGAGCTCAGGGAACCCTCGACCCGTAGGCCCGGCGCCCATGCGTGGTTCTCTCGAACGCTGGGCCCTGATGACGCTTGCCGTGCTCCTGCTCGGTCTCAGCAGCTGTGGCGACGACTCATCGCCGGAGTTCTCTGCGTCCGATGATGCGGCCGATGCCCGGCGACGCGAGGCGAATGTCGCCTCTGAGTGCGAGGCCAACCCTCCTCTGAGGCAGAAGCAGGTACTGCTCGCGTGCGGAGACTTCACACACGGCCGAGTGCTTCAGATTCGCACCGGCCGGAGCCCGAGCGGGCAGAAGGGGTGCCTCGAGATCTACGGATTGGGCGACGGCGATGCCCGGGCATGCGGTTTCGTTCCGTCTGAGCGGGTTCCCTCGAAGGCAGGGGAGGCGCTCGTTGCAGACTCGATCGCTCAGACCGGCGCCCGCGATCCGCTGGAGCTCTACGGGGCGACATCCCCAGATGTGGACAGCGTCGTGATCCACTATGCCGGGATTCCGGAAACCGAGCAGAGAACGCCCGCGACTCTGATCCGCGTCACCGACCCGGCCGCGTTGAGGTCCGCACGGCTCGAAGGACCGTTCGGCTACTTCGTCGCCGAGGTCCCGCCCGACACAACGCAGGCAACCGCGGGGGAGGGCGTAACGATCGGGAGAGCCGACTTACTCCCGGAGCCGCTTGGCGACCTGGCGCGCACGGTCTTCATTTACGGGAACGAGTAGCGGTCGTCGCCGCATGCCAGGACCAGGTCGGATCTATTCCGGCTCGATGTATTCCCAGACCTCTGGCGGTAGCGATTCGACGTACTTCGGCAGGGCGGCGAAGGCGAACTCCAAGAAGGCGGCGATGTGTTCGGAAACCTGGCTGACGAAGGCCTTCAGATCCACCTCCTCCTCAGGAAAGCTCAGCTCGACCGCGATGTCATCGGCGAAGCTGGCCCGGAAGCCCTCGATCGCTGTGCCCTCGTCGCGGATCGCGCCCGTCGTCTCGGCGTGCGCGTCCATGGCCGCCTTCAACTTCTCGTGATCCTCGGCATGGGGCAGAAGCTCGGAGTAGTGGAAGAACTGATTGCGGGCGCGTTCGAGTTGCTGCGCGAACTCGCTCCCGCTGCGAGGACCGACCGACTTGACCTTCTCGTATGCGGCCTGAGGATCAGCATCGAGCGTGGCGATGAACTCCTGAAGCTCAGAGACATTCCGATCAGAGCCTTCTAAGAACTTCGCCACCTCGAACAGATGAGCACCCGCGAGCCGGCCGAGATAGACGCTCTCGTAGCTCGCTGCCTCGATCTGCTCTTGCAGGCGCGGCATGAGCCACCTGTTGACCAGCAACAGGTCGTTGAGCGCCATCGCGCAGACGGTTAGCCAACGGGCCAGTGATTGATCCGCTGGGAAGGCGTCCCCGTCTTGGAACCGGATCCCGAGGTGATCGCTCATCGGCTCCGAGCGTAGTCCGAGCCGGTGACGGTACGAGCGAGCGTGAGCGCCGGAATCGGAGTCGTGATCTGGCGCGCCTGCTCCTGCTTCGCGCGGAGGCTGTCGCACAAAGAGTCCCGGCGATAAGCACCCCTAACGATGCTCAGATAGCGACTGGAGCTACTGAGCAGGCGGCCCGCAGACGAGCGCGCGGCGGTGCGGCTGTGCTCTGATCGGGTGCATCCTCGGCTGAGCCCCCTGGCCCGACGTAGCAGACGTGGCCGCCGATGTTCTGGATGCTGGCCCTTGCGCGCAGGCCACGCGCTCTGGCGCCACGGTGGAGAAAGTTGTTCATTGTTTTGTAATACCGGCGGAGCATCCTTGGTCGCAGGGAAAGGTTACGACGTCTGAGGAGGTTCAGATGCTGAAAAGAATCGCGGCGCTGTGGGTGGTCTGTGGCGCCTTTCTCATCTTCGCGGCCCCTGCGGTGGCCTTTTCTGTCGAGCACCCGGTGAGCGGTGAGTGTCGCCAGGTCCTGATCCCCGGCCCCGACACATTCCCGGGCAACTGGGAGGTCGTGAGCGCCACTCCGGCGGCCGGTCCAGGCCCCTGGAACGGCCACGGACACGCGAACGAGAACACTGCGCTCGGGCCGGTCATCTGCCCGTAGGGCAGAAGACGAAACGCCAGAGGGCTCGGGTCTGAAGGGCGCTCGATGCGGGGCCGCACCGACCTTGCACGCACCTGTCGGCGTCGGGCGCTCGCGACGGCCCGCCGGCTGTCCGGTGCGGGAGCGAGGAGACAACGGGACCGCACCGGGCAGCCGACCAGGGGCGCTCACTAGGAGGCGAGGACGAAGCAGCCCGCGATCTCGCGCACCACGAACCGGACCTCGGCCTCTGCTCTGATCCGGGACACGTTCTTGGACAGCCCGGTGTACGGGTCCAGCTCTACGCGTCCGGTGCCCAGATAGAGCGCGCCCAAGAGCTGCGGATCGACCAGCATCGGGGCGTCGATCCCGCCCGCGACCTCGACCACCGTGAGCGACCACAACGGGCTCGACGTGCCGCTCGTACGGACAGGGAACAGGTAGCGCCCGTCGCCGTCCACCGCGAGGTCGAGGCTCACGGCATCGTCCGGGGTCACCACGTGGAGTGACGGTGACGACCCGAGCGCCCTCGCCGAAGCGACGCGGTGGCGCACCTGTTGAACGAGGTCCGAGCCCGTCAACCGGCGGGGGGTGCCGCGCTCTCGATCGCGTCGATAACGTGCTGGTCAACCGCTTGGGCGAGCGCGAATGCCAGCTCCGATTCGAGGAATGAGCGCATCGCAACCTCGGCGCTGAGCACCGCGTTCGGCACATCGCTGACCACTGCGGCCACCTGCCGCAGGCTCGTGGTGACGAGCTGGATCGCGAGGTTGAGCTGGGCCTTCTCGGCGGTCGAGGCAGGGTCGCGCTCGACGTCGCCGGTGACCGTGCGGGTGCCGGTCTCCCTTTGGCGGCGGGCGTGTGGCGTTCCCCGCTGCTCCCTTGCGCGACGAGCGGCAGCGCTCCAAGGGGAGACGGAAGCGGCTGGCCGGCGAGGGTGGATCGGCCGCGGACGGCGCTGGCTCAGCGAGCGTCGGACACGGCGCGCTCGGACTGCTGGGCGGTGACGACCGTGACAGGGAGGCCGAGCGCCTCCACGCGGTGGGGGAGATCGCGGCGGAGCCAGCGCGAGACCCGCGCCGGAAGCGTGGAGATAATGATCTCGTCGAACCCGCCTCGCTCGACCGCCTGCTGCACGGCGACAAAGGGATCGCTGTCGCCGACGATCCCTTCGACGTGGTCACCAGCGGCCTTGTGGAGCAGCGGGATGGCCAGCTCGAGTGTGGCCGCGGCCGCGTCGGTTTCCGGGTCCCAGTAGGGACGCGGCACCACCAGCGTGAATGTGCAGGGAGACCGGCGGGCGCGGGCACGGACCTCGTCGAGCAGCCTCGGTGTCGCAGCGGTCTGGTGAGCCACGACCAGGACGCGCGTAGGCGCTGGGGACGTCATCCCGGTGGTGATTGTCGCATCGCCCGCTGCCGACCTTGTGAGGTGCACACTTGGTTTTGCGCGACAGGGAGCAGCGGCGTCCCGGGAGACCCGTAGCACTTCGGGTACACGCGGGGCCCGGCGCCGTGCTCGGAGGCGGGGAACTCGATCGGCGGCGGCGACGGGGGGAGCGCCTCGACGGGCGGGCTGCCGTCGTTCGTCCCCTCCCGGTTCCGGGAGCCGATCCTGCGGG
>JBOGZH010000180.1:0-2702 GCA_050697095.1 Solirubrobacterales bacterium | reverse complement strand
CTGCCCGCTCTCGGTGACCAAGGCAGCCTGCTTCTACGCGGTGCGCGTGGTCTGCGACCCCGACGCGCCGCCCTCCGCTGGCGCGTGGCGGCCGGTCACGGTGAGCGCCCCGAAGGGATCGCTGCTCAACGCCCGCCGGCCGGCGGCGGTGGCGGCCGGAAACGTCGAGACGTCGAGCCGCGTCGCCGATCTCGTGATCGAGGCGCTCTCGGGGGCAACCGCCGCCCCCGCCCAGGGGCAGGGGACGAGGAATAACCTCACGCTCGCGGGAGAGGGGTTCACCTACTACGAGACGATCGGCGGCGGCCAGGGCGCGTGCCCCGACGCCGACGGCCCGAGCGCGATCCACGTCGCGATGTCGAACACGCTCAACACGCCGGTGGAGGCGTTCGAGACCGAGTTCCCGCTCCGGGTCCGCGAGCTGTCGGTCCGTCGTGGGAGCGGCGGGCCGGGGCGCTGCCGCGGGGGCGACGGGATCGTCCGCGAGCTGGAGGCGCTGGCGCCGGCGCGCCTCAACCTGATCACGGAGCGCCGCCGCCACGCGCCGCGGGGGCGCGACGGGGGCGGCGACGGGGCACCGGGCCGCAACCTGCTCAACGGCGATGCCCTGCCGTCGAAGGCTGGGCGCGATCTGCGACCGGGCGATCGGGTGCGAATCGAGACGCCGGGCGGTGGTGGCTACTGGTCACCCGAGGGCGATTAGGCTCCCGGCGTGGCCGAGCGGGTCGACATCGGGGAGGTCACGATCGTCTGCGAGGACACCCGGGGCGACGCGCCCGCGGCCGTCTTCGTCCACGGACTCGGAGGGTCTACGTACGGATGGTGGAGCCAGCTCGCGGCCTGCCGCTCACGCGGCTATCGCGGCGTCGCCTACGACCAGCGCGGCGCGGGGCGAAGCGACAAGCCCGCGGGCCCGTACTCGGTCGAGGGGTGGGCCGAGGACGTGGAGCGGCTTCTCGACGCGCTCGGTCTGGACCGCGTGGCGCTCGTGGGGCACTCGGTCGGCTGCATGGTCGCCGAGCACGCGGCGCTGCGGCTCGGGGAGCGCGTGTGGGGGCTGGCGATGTGCGGCGGGGCCCTGCGATGGCGGCCCGAGGCGGGCGCCGTCTTCGAGCAGCGTGCCGCGCTCGCGCGCCAGGGGCGCATGGATGAGATCGCGGCCACCGTCGCGACCACCGGCCTCAGCGAGCGGGCCCGAGCCGAGAATCCCGTCCTGCACGGCCTGATGCTCGACCTGATCGCCTCCAACGACCCGAACGCGTACGCCGCCTGCACGGAGGCCACCGGCGCCGGGTCGATGCGGGATCCGGCGGCGATCTCGTGCCCGACGCTGGCCCTCGCGGGCTCCGAGGACCCCGTCACGCCACCCGACTTCGCTGCCGCGATCGCGGCCGCCGTCCCCCGCGGCGAGAGCGCCGTGATCGAGAACGCCGCGCACTGGTGCATGCTGGAGCGCCCCGATGCGGTCAACGAGGCCCTGTTCGGGTTCCTCGACCGCGCTCGCGATTAGCAACTGCTAAGCGACTCTCGCAACAACGCTCACAAGCTTGGCATTCTCGCCAACCTGCTCTACAATCCGCGCCCTCCGCGGGCTTGAGCGCCCCTCGGAACGGGTACACGCTCCGAAAACGTTCACTTTTCGCGACTTCCCCCGAGCAACGAGCGACTGGATCAATGCCGATTGCCTTCAAAGAGTGGGCTGTGACGGTGCGCGCCCTCGCCGAGGGTGAGCAGCTGGTCACGCTGCGCAAGGGCGGCATTCGCGAGGAGAACAAGCACTTCGAGCTCGAGCACGACCGGTTCTTCCTCTACCCCACCTTCGATCACCAGCGCAACGACCTCGTTCGGGAGTCGCATCACCCGGAGCTGCGACGCGCTCTCGAGGAGGGCGTGTGGCCCGACGAGGAGCCGCCGCCGCGGGCGCTGCTCCAGGACGGGGGCATTCCCCAGCCGGACCGGGTCCGGATTCGCTCCTGGGCCGAGGTCGCCGGGCACTTCACGACCGAGGACCCGAGGGTGGTCGAGGCGCTCTCCCCGTTCCACGTGTGGACCGCCGACTACGCGACCAAGCGGCTGAAGTGGAAGCCTCGCCATCCCCTCCACGTTCTCCTGCTTCGGGTCTACCGGATCCCCCGACCCGTCACCGTGCGGGTGAGGGACGAGTACCACGGCTGCCGCTCGTGGGTCGAGATCGACCGTGACCTGCCCTTCGAGGGCACGCCCGTGATGGCGGACGAGGAGTTCGCGCGGGCCGCCGCGTCGATCGGTCTCACGGGCCAGCCCGAGCCGGTCCCGGCCTGAGAACGCTCGAACGCGTTATTGCGGACGCCCAGCGGGCGCTGGTGCTCGGCATCGGCGGCGGCGGCGACGTCGTCGGGGCGCTCGCGGTCGGTCGCTTCTGCGAGTCGCTCGGCACCGAGTTCGTGCTCGGCGGCGTGCCGTGGGAGCGGTTCGTCATCGACCCCAACCCGGGCCCGAGGAGCATCGGCGAGATCCGAGGCGGCCGCCGGCTCGGCGACGCGGCGTTGCTCGCCGATGAGGAGACGACCACCCCGGATGGAATCCTGTTCTCGGAGTCAGGGATGGCGGCGCATCTCGGGACGCCGACCGTGCTCGTCGAGGTGAGCCGAGGCCCGGGGCCGGCCGCCGAGGGGGTCGTGGCGGCGGCGGAGGCGATCGACTGCGACCTCGCGATCTACGTC
>JBOGZH010000179.1:0-2634 GCA_050697095.1 Solirubrobacterales bacterium | reverse complement strand
ACCGCAGGCCCTCGACATGGCGAAGGCGCTCGCGCTCGGCGCCGAGCTCGCGCTCCTCGCCGCCGTCGGGGCCGGCCACCTCGATCTCCTCGAGCTCGTAGCGCATGATGTCGAGGTCTCGCTCGCGCGCCCCCTCGCGCTCGCCAAGCTCGGCCAGCTCGGCCTCCAGCGCGGTGAGCTCGGCGTGCGCCTCGCGGTGGCGGCGGCGACGCTCCAGGTGCTCGGGCCCCGCGAACCCGTCCAGCACGTCGAGCTGGGCGGAGGAAAGGGTGAGCTTTCGGTGCTCGTGCTGGCCGTAGAACGCGAGCACCCGCCCGCCCAGCGCGCGCAGATCGCCCGCGGACGCCGAGCGTCCCTGGACGAACGCGCTCGTCCGCCCCGAGAGCCCGACGCGCCGGCCGAGCACGATCTCGCTGCTTCCCTCCGGGAGCCGCTCAGCGACCTCGCGCAGCTCCGGATCGTCGAGGAGCCCCTCGGGAAGCGTGAAGACGCCCTCTACGTACGCCTCCTCGGCCCCGGGCCGGACGATCTGCGGGCGCGCCTTGCCGCCCATCAGGAGGTCGATCGAGTGGGCGAGGATCGTCTTCCCCGCGCCCGTCTCCCCGGTGATCGCGTTCAGGCCCTCGCCGAGCCGAAGCTCGGCACGCTCGATCAGGAGCAGGTTCTCGATCCGCAGCTCGTGCAGCACGCTGCTGTATCTAGCAGCGACACACGACAGATTCGCCCCGGAACAACTCGGTCGCGGCTTCAGTCCACAGGGACCGGGGCGACGACCACCTCGATCGACCTGCTCGCGGCGACCCCCTCGCCCGAGCCGTCGGTGGCGTCGACGGTCCACGAGAGGGCGCCGTGCATGGAGCGCAGGGAGGGCAGCGCGTCCTCGGGCAGCTCGATCGCGAACCGCTCGGCGCCTCCCGGCGGAATCGCACCTCCCGGTGCGCCCGGGACCGTGCTCGCGACGCGCTCGTACTCGGTGCTTCGCTCGCGCAGGCTGAGCGCCAAGTGGACCTCCCCGGTGCTGCCCTCCTGGCCCGCGAGCACCGACCCACGGACCGTCTCCCCCGGCGCGAAGCGGGCACGCTCGAGCCTGATCTCGAGCCCGGTGCGCGGAGCGGGAGCCGAATCCCGCCGCCGGCGCCGTCGCAGCCGCAGCCTCACGGAAGCACCCAGATCGGGTCTTCGCTGGTCTCCCCCCGCGCGCCGCGCTCGCGCGCCGACACCCGCCACGCGAAGGAGAGGCAATCGCCCTCATGCGAGTAGGGAGCGTCGATGGGGATCGGGAACCTGAAGGTCTGCGGCTCCTCGGTGCGCCACGCGGGGAGCCAGCGCTCGTACGCGATCGCCTCCTCGGTCGCCCGCTCGGTGGTCGTGCCCTCCTCTGTACGCGAGGTGACCGGGCGGTCGTAGCGCTCCACGCACACGACGCCGACCTCGATGCCATCGCCAAGCTCGTCGACGTCGAGGATCGCCAGGTCGGCCTCGACATCCTCGCCGCGCCATACCTCGATCGGCTCGGCGAGCACCTCGAAGAGCCCCGCTGCCGCGGGGGAGCGGAACCGCCGGGCCACCAACCACATCCCCGCGACGAAGACGACGGCGAGCACGCCGAGCGTCGCGTAGATCACCGCCTGCGCGTCGGTCACCGACACGACCGCCAGCGGGATCCCGATGAAGCAGACGATGAAGAGGATCGTCATCGTCGGCAGGACGACCCCCGACACCCGGCTGCCGCCGTTCTCCAATCGCCGGCTCTGCGGGCCGGGCTCTCGCCCGTCCGGGAGATGAGAGTCGCTCATCTCAGTGCGCCAGCCGGCCGAACTTCTCCCGGATCCGCCGGTAGAAGTTGGATCCCTGAAGCTGGGCCAGCCTCCCGATGCCGTCGCGGAACCGGACCTCGATCTCCTCCCCGCTCCCCAGCTCCCCGACGGGCTCGCCGTCGAGCGCGACGTCGACGGGATCGCGGCCCCCCTCGTTGTGAACGTGCAGGACGTCCGCGGGGGCGGCGACCAGGGGGCGGGCCGTGAGGGTGTGCGGAGCGATGAAGCTGACCACGTAGCCCTCGACCCCCCAGGCGAGGATCGGCCCCTGGTTGGCGAGGTTGTAGCCGGTCGATCCCTGCGGCGTGGCGGCGACCAACCCGTCGCAGCGCACGTGGCCGACCTCCTGCCCACCGAGCCGGTACGAAAGCTCCGCGACCCGGCTGTGCGGGCGGCGGGTGAAGCTGACGTCGTTCAGCGCCATCGGGTTCGGGGCGACGCCGGGCGCCTCGAGCGCGGGGAGCGACATGACCTCGTAGTCGCCTCCGAACGCGCGCTCCAAGCCCGCCTCGAGCTCGCTTCCCTCAACCGCGGCGAGAAAGCCGATCGTCCCGAAGTTGATCCCGAAGACCGGCACCTCGGTGCCCGCGTAGGTGCGCAGCGCCCTGAGGATCGTCCCGTCCCCCCCGAGCACGAGGCAGAAATCCGGCTGCTCGGGCAGCGCCTCGACGGCGCTCACCCCGGTCGCGGCGTCGCCGTGCTTGGCGAGCTCGTCGGCGACGGCGACGAGCGCGAAGGACGCGCGATCCGCGGCCCGGACCGCCGTCTGCACCGCGGCGTCGGTGCCCGGCGGGTGCGAGTGCGTGAAGAGCACCGC
>JBOGZH010000178.1:0-7881 GCA_050697095.1 Solirubrobacterales bacterium | reverse complement strand
TCCTGGGCCAGCTCCGCGCGCTCCACCTGGCCGGCGGCGACATCCGCCTGGGCCTCCGCGTAGCCGTCGGCGTCGTTGCGCCGGGCCGCCTCGACCCCCTCCTCCAGAAGGCCCACCGCCTCCTCGCGCGCCTCGAGGTAGCGGTCGAACACGGCTTGGGCGTCGTCGGTCCGCTCGAGCGTCTCGAGCTGTGCGATCTCGTCCTCGAAGATCGCGATCAGGCTCTCCGCGAATCGCACGGACTCCTGCCGGCTCGTCGGCGGGTTGCGCTGGACCTCGGCGACCTGCTGCTGGGCCGAGCGACAGATCTCGTCGCCGCGGGAGATGAGCTCCTCCCCGCTCGCCCCGTCCCCAGTGTCATCTTCGTCGTCGCCGAACGGCCCGCAGCCGGCGAGCGCCGCCGCGATCAGCAGCGACGCCGCCGGTGCGGCTACCGATCTCAGTCGGCTGTCAGCTACTGGTCGCCTCGACCTCGAAGGCCCCGAGCGGGTTGCCTTCCGAGAATGCGCTGCCCCCGAACGCATCGTTGATCGCGCCTGCGCCCTCCTCGGTGAGCTTCGCCGCGATCCCGCTCAGCGTCACGTTGTCGCCGGTGACCGTGGCCTCGACCTTGTTCGCGTTGAACGACATCACCGTGCGGCGCTGACCATCGACGATCGCCGTGATCTCGCCGTCCCCGAGATGGATGCGCATCTTGGTGAGCTCGAGGTTGGTCCCACCCTTCGTCAGTCGGATGCCGCCGTCGAGCCGGACGTCTCCCGAGCTCCCGTCCTCGGTGACCTCGCCGCCAAGCACGGGGAAGCCGAACGCGTCGCCCTGCCGGGTTGCGGGGCTGACCACGTTCCGGGTGATTCCCTGAGAGTCGAACTTGCTCCGCGCGGCCGGATCGAGGACCAGGCCCGCGTCGCCGCCGGTCAGCGACAACTCGCCGCCCCCGGCCTCCGCCTTCACCTTCAGCTTCCCGAACACGAGCTCGCGGTCCCGGAGCTCCATTTCGGTGATCTCCTCGATCAGCGTCGCGCCCTTCATCGTGGTGATCACCTTGATTCCGGAGTAGGTGATCGCCCCGCTCTTCTCCTTCGCCTTGGCGTTGTCCGTGTCGAGCTCGAACAGGGCGGTGTTCTTCTTGTCCACCTTCGCGGTGAGCTTGGAGCTCTTGCCGAACTTGGCGGCGAACTTCGTCAGCTCCGCCTCCCCGCCATCGCCCTTCAGCTCGAGACCGCCGTCGTGCTTGAGGCTGCCCTTCACCTTCTTCGAGTCCAGCTCCCCCTTCTTGATCGGGAACTGGATCCCGGACTTCTTGTCCTTCGCGGGATCGATCGCCTTGACCTTCGTGCCGGTGTCGGCGAAGAACTCCGCGACCGCCTTCTTCATCTTCAGGGTGGTCGTGCCGCCGCCCGCCGTCTGGGGCTTGGCGCCCGCCGCCGGGGCGAGCGCGAGCGTGACCGCCGCCGCCAGGGCCGCTGCGAGAACCCAGGTCCCGCCCCGCCGAGCGGCCCGGTGTGTCGAATATCTGTGCCTCACGCGGCTTCCCTCCATCGCTGGGAGCGGACATTGAAGCGGAGATCGGTCAACAATGCGACGCAGCGGGGCGTCGCTACTGGTACAGGACGAAGTTCGGCGAGGGGTCGAGGCGCATCACCTTGCTGGGGCTCATCAGCCCGCTGTCCAGACGGTAGAAGAGCGAGAAGCCCGCGAACAGGTCGTCACGCGTGAGGCGCTGGTAGCCGGCCTCCTTCGCCGCCGCGCCGCCGATCCCGTCGAAGTTGAGCGTCACGTCGACCTTGTCGCGCTGCTCGACCTTCCCGCGCTCGCGGACGCTTCCGTCCCTGAACTGGTGGATGACCAGTGCCTTCTGCGGGAGGTTCTCCTGCTTGCAGAGGAGGTCCATGTAGCCGGAGACGCGGTTGAGCGTCTTCGCGCCGACCGACCCGACCGTCCTCCCCGGCACCCCCTTGCGCCCCACGTTCCACTCCGGGTCGAGCGCGATGTCGACGTTCGGCCGCGCGAGCCACTTGTCGAGGGGACGAACCTCCTTGATGAACGTAGAGCGGGCCGGCTGGATATCGAGGATGAGGCGCCCGCCGATCGCCTCGGCCGCGTTGAGGTACCGCTCGATCACGGCGTTGGACTGACGCGTGCGGTACTTCCCGTCGCCTCCCCTGTCCGCGGTGGCGATCACCGCTACGAGGTCGAAGCCCGGAATCGCCTGGCGGCCCTCGACGTCGTAAGGGCGCGTCTGCTTGCGCAGCCGGCGCTTCGCGGCGCTGAGCGACTTGCGCCCGACGATCGTCGCGCCCATCTGCGGCGCCCCGTAGAACGCGACGACGCGGTTCTCCGGGAACAGCAATCCGTCCCCGCCCTGTTCCGTGCCGCCGGTTTTACCTGCGGCGCCCGCACGGGGCCCTCTCTCCGGCGGAAGCGAGTCGAGGAAGCGCTTCGTCTCCTGCTGGACCTCGTCGCTGGTCGGCGGCTGGGGGCGCACGGAGTCGCGCCCGGGCGCGCCGGACGCTGCCGTGGCCCCGAACAGCGAGCAGGCGAGCAGGCATACCGCGAGAGCGAGGCGCCGACCCATACCCACAGAGAAACACGCGACAACGACGGATGACTCGCAGCCCTCGCATGTGCTAGGGAAGTTCCATGGCCGAGCGGCGTCTATCCGATTACGATGCGCGCCGCAGCCGATCCGAGAGGAGCGCCATGGCCCTGATCGACCTCTCCGCGCCGATCCGCCCCGACCCGCCCGAGTATCCCGACGTGCTGCGGACCGAGATCGAGTTCAGCGACCACGCCGCCGGCGCGGAGACGATCGAGGCCCTGTTCGGGGTCGAGCCGGAGCTCCTGCGCGACGGCGAGGGGTGGGCGGTGGACACGTTCACGCGGCTCGGGACCCACAACTCGACCCATGTCGACGCGCCGTGGCACTACAACTCGACGATCGCGGGGAGGCGCGCGCAGACGATCGACGAGCTCCCGCTGGAGTGGTTCCTCGGCCCGGGGCTCATGGTCGACGCCACCGACCGCGGCGACGGCGAGCCGCTGAGCCCCGCCGACATGGAGGAGCGCCTCCCCCGAGCGCCCGCCGAGCGCGACATCGTCCTCGTCCACACCGGCCGCGACGCGTTCATCGACCAGCCCGATTACATCGCGCGCGGCCCCGGGGTCACCGCCGAGGCGACCCGGTGGCTGTTCGATCGGGGCGTCCGGGTGATGGGGATCGACGCATGGGGCTGGGACGAGCCGCTCCACCTTCAGGCCGAGCGCGCCAAGCAGAGCGGCGAGGCCGGCGTCTTCTGGGCCGCGCACCAGTGCAATCTCCCCTACTCCCAGATCGAGCGGCTCGTCAACCTCGGGAGCCTCCCTCCGGACGGCTTCGAGGTGGCGTGCTTCCCGCTGCGGCTCGTCGGCGGCAGCGCCGCCCCGGCGCGGGTGGTCGCGATCGTCCCCGACGGCGGGTAGCGCGCGTCTACCATCCAGTCGCGTGGCGAGCTGGAGCGAGATCGAGGTCGAGGCCCCGGAGCTCGCGGCCGAGGCGCGACGGCTCCTCGACGCCCACGTCCACAAGACGATTGCCACGCTGCGCCGGGACGGCTCCCCAAGGATCAGCGGCACGGAGATGAAGTTCGCCGAGGGGGAGCTGTGGATGGGGAGCATGCCGCGGTCGGTGAAGGCGCTCGACCTGCAGCGCGAACCCCGCTTCGCGCTGCACAGCGGCTCGGAGGACCCCCCGGACTGGACCGCCGACGCGAAGCTCGCGGGGCGAGTCGAGGAGGTCGACGATCCGGAGCGCAAGAGCGCCGTCTACGGTGGCGACGAGGCGCCGGGCGAGTACCACCTGTTTCGCGCCGACGTCACGGAGGTGGTCGTGACCCGCGTCGGCGAGCCGCCGGATCACCTCGTGATCGAGTCGTGGCACGCCGGCCGCGGCGTCACCCGCCGCGGGCGCCGCTAGCGTTGACCCGATGGCCGAGCCGGGTCACGAGATCGCTCATCTCGATGAGACTCTCGAGGCTCTGCGTGCGTCGGGCGATCAGTGGCGCGAGTTCCTGCGCGCGGGGATGTTCAGCGCCGGCGTCTACCGGCTGGCCGCTGGGGAGGCGGACACGCAGACCCCGCACGCGGAGGACGAGATCTACTACGTGCTCTCGGGGCGCGCCGAGCTCGAGGTCGAGGGCGAGCGCCACCCCGTCGAGCCCGGGTCGGTCGCGTTCGTCGCGAAGCACGCAGAGCACCGCTTCGTGGAGATCGCCGAGGACCTCGAGCTGTTGGTGCTATTCGCCCCGCCCGAGTCGGGCTGAGGCAAGGCCGGCCCGGCGGGGGCTAGAAGCCGAGCGCGCCGCGGGCGAGCTCGTCAATAGCGCGCGGATCCACTCCGTGCTCGGCCTCATAGCTCTGCGCCGCCTCGTCGTCGACCAGGGCGATCGCGAGCTCCTCGCGCGAGGAGCCGAACTCGCAGGCGGCGCGGTCGAGCCCTACCAGCGCGGCGTCCTGGACGAAGCCGCCGATGCCCCCCGTGCCGGGGAGGTCGCGGCCCTGACAGGGATCCGCGATCACCACGGGGTCCGGCCTGGCCGACACCGCGATCGCCGCCTGACAGGCCGAGAGCACGAGCGCGGATCCGACGACGACAAGAGATAGGCGCAGGGTCCGCGGGTCGCGGCGGGCCAGGACCGCGAGCGCGCCGAGCAGGGCAAGGGCCCCGGTGACCAGGAACGCGAGGCTGAAGGCCTCGTCGATCCCGGCAACGAGGGTCTCGTCGGCGTGCCGCGCGAGGTCGGCGTAGACGGCTGCGCCCTCCGGGTCGTCGCCCACGCTCTCCCCGCTCGCGTCGAGCGATTCACTCAGCGTCCCGCGCGGATCGACCGGGTCGAGGTCCGCCGTCACGGCGTTCGCGAGCTCGATCTTGTCGAGCGGCGGAAGCTCTGCGTCGAGAACCAGCGCCGCTCCCCGCTCTCGGGTGTCCGCCACCGCGTCGTCGATCTGGGCCGCGGTGATCGGCGCGAGGAGCAGGAGGGCGAGGGTGATCCCGGCGTGACGGATCGCGAGCAGGACCGCGGTCTGGCCCGGCGTCTGCTCCGGGAGCAGGGGCCCGATCAGCGAGGTTAGGGCGAGCCCCATCCCGAGACCGGCCATGAGCTGGGGCAGGACGATCCACGCGACGGAGGCCGAGCCGAGAGAGGCGAGGGCGAGGATGCCGGCGCCCACCAGGCCGCATCCGGCCGCCGCGCGAAGCCGGGGCTCCCCCGTAATCCGCATCCCCACCAGCGCAGCCACGGGGAGAATCGTCACCGCGAGCGCGGCCTCGAGCGGCGATATCGACCACCCGGAGACGAGCAGGAGAACGAGCAGGAAGAGCACGGCGCTCAGCGCGGCCGAGACGAGCGCGAGCGCGATCGCCGGCCCGAGCTCGATGCCTTGGTACGCACGGCGCGGTTCCCCGCGGGCGCCGTTCTGGGAGCCGAGCGGGATCGTTGCCTCGCCGCGATCCAGGAACGCCAGCGCGGCGAGGACGCCAATCGGCGCCTGAACGAGGAAGATCGCCCGCCAGTCGAAGAGCTCGGTGAGAAGGCCGCCGAGCGCCGGCCCAACCGCGGCGCCGAGGACCACCGCCGCCGTCCACAGCCGTTCCCGACTGCGCTCCCCGGCGGTGAGGAAGTCGAAGCCGCAGACGAGTCCCGCGGCCGCGCCGAGTGCTTGGGCGCCACGAAGGACGAGCAGCGGCGCCAGCGAGTCGACGACCCCGCAGCCGGCGCCGGCCGCGGCGAAGACGATGAACCCCCACACTCCGAGAAAGCGAGACCCGACGCGCAGCCGGAAACGCTCGGCTGGGATCAGCGCGGCGGCGAGCACGAGCGTGTAGACGGCCAGGACGGCGGCGACGCCCTCGACGGTCGTGTCCAGCTCGACGATGAGCTCGGGGAGCGCGAGCGTCACCACCGAGGCGTCGGCCAGGGCCAGCCCCGCTCCCGCCGCGACGAGGATGCGGGGGATCTTCATGCGACGCAGGCGGCCGGGCGCCCGCCTTTACCGAATCTTTCGAGTGGTCTCAGGGCCATCTCACTTCGGGTTCCTACGGTGCTCCCGGCAAGTTCGCATCTCCCAACGAAAGGAGCAACACCATGGACAGGATCAAGGGCATCGCGGCGGCGTTGGCGGCCGTGGCCGCACTCGGCGTCGGAGGCGCCGCGATCGCGAGCGCTGCCGGAGGCGACAGCTCCTCCCAGGCGACGCAGTCCGCGGAGTCCGAGGACGCCAACGAGGCCCCCGATCAGGCGATCGGCGGCAGCGCCCTCGACCAGGCGAGCGCCGCGGCGCTCGAGCACACCGGCGGCGGCCAGGTGACCGACACCGAGGTCGGCGACGAGGAGAGCTACTACGAGGTCGAGGTGGGCCTCGACGACGGCAGCCAGGTCGACGTGCAGCTCGACCGCGGCTTCAACGTCGTCGGCGACGAGACCGACGAGGAGTAGCCGGGCTTCCGGGACCGCGTCCGGACCCGAGGACGGTTGAGACAGGCCCCCGCGGATGCGGGGGTCTGTCTCCAGTCCTAGAGCCCCGCCGCCTCCGAGAGGCAGCGAGAAGCACCCGAGCGCCATATTGCCTCGTTCTCGCCCTCGCCGTTCCAGACGCGGCGGATCTCGGGAAGCGCCGCGCTCCGCCATCGGGACCCCGCTCACCTCAAAATCGTCGTCGCGGCCGCCGCGGACAGCGCGATCAGCGGCTACGGTGTTCGGCAGTCCGATCCCGACCTCCATCTCGCTCCGTCGGTTGCTCCTACTCTGGCTCCGGTGGCAGCCTCCAATCTAGCCACGCTCCCGACTTGGGCCGCCAATCTCCTGGAACACGCCGGGATCGCGCGACTGGGATTGCTCGACGAGGAGGGGCATCCCCGGGTGCTTCCCGTGACCTTCGCCCTCGCCGAGAGTCGGATATGGAGCGCCGTGGACCAGAAGCCGAAGCGGGATCCCGCGCGCGAGCTGGCCCGGGTGCGCTTCCTGCGACGCGACCCCCGCGCCGCGCTCACGGTCGATCGCTACTCCGAGGACTGGGAGGAGCTGGCCTGGGTTCAGGTGCTCGGAACGGTGCGCATCGTCGAGACGGGGGAGGCGGCCGAGGGACTCGCGAGCCTGACCCGGAAGTACGGTCAGTACCGTGCGTCGCCGCCGCCCGGACCGCTCCTCGAGCTCGCTCCGGAGCGGTGCCTGTTCTGGCGCGCGAGCTAGCTGTGTCAGTCACCCTCGAGCGGCGCGGAGGCTCGGGATCGGCGTGCGAGGTGGGTGCCCGCCAGCCACGCGGCCAAGTACACCGACCAGGAGGCCGCGGCGCTTCCGCCGCGAGCTCCTCACCGGCCTCGTCTAGGGCGTCGTGGCGGGGAGCGCGTTCCTGGCGTTCGCGGTGGTGGGTTGGGGCGATACGCCCGTTGCGATAGCCGCCGCCCTGGCGCTCTTCGCGAGTTGCTCGATCGCAACGCCTCTTGTCGATCGCTGTCTATCTCGCGGTTGTGTCGGCGGTGGTGATCTGAAGCGGCTCCCTCCAGCGGATGCGGCTCCCCGCTTAACGGCAATGCCGCTACGTCCGCCTTGGGCTTGGGCCTGCGCGTGCCAATTCCCCTGAGATTCGCTAAGGTGGCGCGCCGATGATCCGAGGCGGAGGAAGTTCAGGGCGGATCGCGCAACTGCTGGTTGGCGCGGCCGAGGCTGTGATCGCGCGGGCACCGGGGCGACGGCTTCCCCGTTTCGTCGTCCTTGTCACCGTGCTCTCACTCGGCGCGCTGGCGAGCGCCGGGCCGGCTGCGGCGGCCCCGCCCGAGTTCTTCGGGCTCGCCCCCCAGGCGCCTCCGCCGAGCGCAGACATCCAGCGGATGGGACAGGGCAAGGTCGG
>JBOGZH010000177.1:0-5178 GCA_050697095.1 Solirubrobacterales bacterium | reverse complement strand
GCATCACGCACGGCTCGTCGCCGACGATCTCGGCGTCGTGCCCCGGCGGGATGGCGGCCACGTCACCGGGACCCAGCTCGGCCTCGGACCCATCGTCCATGGTCACCTTCATGCGACCCGACATCACGTATCCGAAGTGCGAGACCTGGCACGAGTCCGTGCCGGCGATCGGCTTCACGTTGTTCGACCACCGCCACCCGGGCTCGAACACGCCCCGCCCGACGTTCTGGCCGCCGATCTCGACGACGTCTGCCTTGCCCTTCCCCTCGAACGGCCTCGTCTCGTCCGGGGAGTCGAAGTTCTTGACCTCTATCGACGCCATCGCTGCTCCCTCCTGTTCGCTTACTGCCGCTGGCTCAGCCTATTCCGGTTCGGGGTGCGCTGCAAGGCGGGGCCCGCCCCAGCGCTACAGCTCCGGAACGTCTGCCCCCAGCGGCGAGAACGGTGCCCGGCGGACCTCCGCCCAGCCGTCGGTGTGCTCCCGGAGCGCCTCGACGACGTTGCCCGTGTTCTGCCAGAAGGTCCACACGAGCACGCTCGGACCTGCGCCCGAGATCGTCGCCCCGATCGCGCCCAGCTCGGGCGCCCGCGCGACCAACTCGGCGGAACGCGGATACAGGTGCGCGCGCCGCGGCTGGTGAATCCGGTCCGCTAGCCCGCGCTCGATCAGCGTGAGATCGGAGCGCTGCACCCCGAGCACGAGCAGGGAGGCCGCCGCCACGTTGCCGATCGCATCGGCGAGGGGGATCTCGGCCGGGATCGCGCGACGGGCGTCCTCGGTCAGGACGGTGTCGTCCGGAATGACCACTACCGCCTCGACCCCCTCGGGGGGATCGAATCGCGCCGCTCGGGGGGTGTCGCCGTCGCGCGAGCAGATCACGAAGCCCCCGTACAGGGCGGCGGCGACGTTGTCGGGGTGGCCCTCGAGCTCCGCCGCGTGCGCGAGCAGCTCCTCGCGCTCCACGGCCAGCTCGTACAGATGCTCGGCGGCCATCAACCCGGCGACGATCGCGGCCGCGCTCGCGCCCAGGCCGGCCGCGGCCGGAAACTGGCTGCGGATCTCGAACCGAAGCCCGTCGGCCGAATGCAGGCGCTCGAACGCGCGCACGCACAGGTTCGAGCGATCCTCCGGGACCGCGAGCCCACCCGCGTCGACGCGGAACTCGGCGGACTCGCTCACCTCGAGCTCGAGATGGAGCGACAGCGCCGCCGCGAGCACGTCGTAGCCGGGTCCGAGGTTCGCCGACGAAGCCGGGACCCGGACCAGCCGGCGGCGTGCGGTCAACGCGGCACTACTTCCATTTCACCGAGCAGCCGACCGGGTCGGTCTCGGCGCGCGCGGGCTGCTCCCCCGCGAGCAGCGAGTCGAGCGCTTCGCGAAGCCAGGAGGCGCCGTGGGAGGGGTCCCTATGGTCGGGATCGGCCGCGCCCACATAGCGGAGCCGGTGCCCGGAGTCGAGCACGAACAGATGCGGGGTCACCTTCGCGCCCCATGCCCGCGCGGCCTCCTGGCTCTCGTCGTGCAGAAACGGGAACGGCCACTCCTCCTCGGAGACGCGCTTGCGCATTCCCTCGCGCGAGTCGGCCGGATAGCGCTCGCCGTCGTTCGAGTTCACAGCGACAAACCGCACGCCCCGGGGTGAGTAATCGCGCGCCGCGTTGACGAGACGGTCGTGCCAGGCGCGCGCGTAGGGGCAGTGGTTGCAGGTCCAGATGACCACCGTCGCCGGAGCGCCCTCGGTGTCCGGAAGCGAGTGCATGTCTCCCTCCGTGTCCGGAAGCTCCAGCGCGGGGGCGCCCTCCCCGATCGCGAAGCCCTCGCTCATCGTTCCAGCAGCTCCCTCAGTCGCTCCAGCCGCTCGCCCCAGTAGGCCTTCATGCGCTCCACCGCGGCGCGATCGGGAAGCCCCTCGTGGATCACCTGCACCTGGCTCTTCGCGCGCCCCTTGGCGTAAAAGGTCACGGACACGCTGGTCTCGCCGTCGATCCACGTGATCCGCATCGAGTGCTCCGGGTCCGCCTCCCGAACCTCGATGCCGGCATCGTCACCGAGCCACTCTCGCCTCATCTCCGCGTCCTCCCAGGCGCCGAACAGCCTCGCCACCGGAGCCACGATCAGCTTCGAGCGGGCGCTCTGGAACGCCTCGGTGTCCGTCTCGGCGCTCATCGGGGACCAAACATACCGCCGGGGGGCGCGGGGCTCAGCCGCGCCGGGCGCCGATCGCCTCGGCGAGAATCGTCCCGGCGGGAACCTCCATCCCCGGGAGGAGCACGGCTCGCTTGATCCGGGCGCCGGTGCCGATCCGGCAGCGATCTCCGACCACGGCCGGCCCCGCGAGGCCGACGTCGGGCCCGATCTCAGCGGCGCTCCCGATCAGGACGGGGGGCTCGATCTCCGCATCCCGGGGCAGGGTGGTTCGCGGAGCGACGAACACGCCCTCTCGGACCTCCTCCGCGCCGTGGTTCACGCTCACGGCGCCCGCGAGCGCGTCGAAGTTTCCCTGCCGGAGCTCGTCCAGCGAGCCGACGTCGTTCCAGTACGCGTCCGTCTCGTGGACGTAGAAGGGCACGTCGTGCTCGAGCAGCGCCGGGAAGACCTCGAGCGCGAAGTCGACGACGGGCTTGTCGGGGAAGTAGTCGAAGATCTCCGGCTCGAGGACGTAGATCATGCAGCTCGCGAGATCGGAGAGCGCCTCGGCGGGATCGGGCTTCTCCTGGAAGCCCTGGATGCGGCCGTCGGAGCCGGTGACCACGACCCCGTACTCGCTCGTGTCCGGGACCCTCTTCACCGCCAGGGTCGCGATCCCGTCGTTCGAGGTGTGCGCCGCCCACAGCGCCCCGAGGTGGATGTCCGTGAGCGCGTCCGCCGCCATCACGAGGAACGTGTCCTCGCCGAAGAACTCGCGCACGTTCCGCACCCCTCCGGCCGTTCCGAGCAGCTCCTCCTCGAAGCCCCACTCGAGCGAGACCCCGTGGGCGGAGCCGTCCCCGAACCGCTCCCGGAGCTGCTCGGGAAGGTAGGAGAGGTTCGCGACCAGCTCCGTGAACCCGTGCCGCCGCACCAGCTCGAATATGTGCTCCATGATCGGCCGGTTCAACACCGGGACCATCGGCTTCGGCATCTCGTAGGTGAGCGGCCGAAGCCGCGTGCCAAGCCCTGCGGCCAGGACCATCGCCTTCATGGGTTCAGTCGCCAGTAGTCAGTAGCCAGTAGCCAGTAACGACCATCTGCTCACGCGCCACCTGACAACAGACTGGCAACTGACAACTGGGAACTAGGTCCCCTGATCCCAGCTCGCGAGGTACTTCTGCTGCACGTCGGTGAGCTGGTCGATCTCGACCCCGCGCGAGGCGAGCTTCAGCCGCGCGATCTCGCGGTCGATCTCGTCGGGCACGGTGTAGACCCGCTTCTCCAGCGAGGCGTGGTTCTTCACGATGTGCTCGGAGCACAGCGCCTGGTTGGCGAAGCTCATGTCCATCACCGCCGCGGGATGGCCCTCGGCGGCGGCGAGGTTGACCAGCCGTCCGTCCGCGAGCAGGAAGATCTCGCGACCGTCCTTCGTCCGGTGGCCCTCGACGAAGGGGCGCACGTCGAAGGTCTCCTCCGTGACCGCGTCGAGCTCGTCCTTGTTCACCTCGACGTCGAAATGGCCCGAGTTGCAGACGATCGCGCCCGACTTCATCCGCTCGAACATCCGGCCGTTGATCGCGTCGCGATTCCCCGTGACGGAGACGAAGACGTCCCCCACCGGGGCGGCGTCGACCGCGGGCATCACCTCGAAGCCGTCCATCAGCGCCTCGAGCGCGCGCAGCGGGTCCACTTCGCACACGATCACGTGCGCGCCGTGGCCCTTCGCCCGCATCGCGACGCCCTTGCCGCACATCCCGTAGCCGATCACGACCACCCGCAACCCCGCGATCAGGACGTTCGTCGCGCGGATGATCCCGTCGAGCGTCGACTGGCCGGTCCCGTAGCGGTTGTCGAAGAAGTGCTTGGTCACCGCGTCGTTGACGGCGACGATCGGGTAGCCGAGCTTGCCCTCGGCCTCCAGCGCCTTGAGCCGGATCACGCCGGTGGTCGTTTCCTCGGTGCCCCCGAGCACCTCCGAGAGCTGCTCGGTGCGCTCGCCGTGCAGCACGCCGACGACGTCGGCGCCGTCGTCCATCGTGATCTGGGGGTGGGTGTCGACGGCCGCGTGGATGTGCCGGTAGTAGGTGTCGTTGTCCTCGCCGTTGATCGCGTACACCTGGGTCCCGTGGCGATCGACCAGCGCCGCGGCGACATCGTCCTGGGTGGAGAGCGGGTTCGAGGCGCAGAGCGTCACCTCGGCGCCGCCGGCGACCAGCGCCCGCGCGAGGTTTCCGGTCTCGGTCGTGACGTGGAGGCAGCACGCCATCCTGATCCCCTGCAGGGGCCGCTCGCGCTCGAAGCGCTCCCGGATCTGCCGCAGCACCGGCATGTGGCGATCCGCCCACTCGATCCGCCGCTGCCCGTCGTCGGCGAGCGCGACGTCGGCGATGTCGTAGCTCTTCTCGGCTGTTGCCACACTCAGTCCTCTCTTCGTAAGGGACGCGAAGGATATGCGCTCTCAGCGCTTGCTCGTACGGCGGCGAGCGCCATGCCTAGGCATCCGCACGGGCAATGCCATGCTCAACGATCTCATCCTCGAGCTCTCGCGGAATGCGGTAGAGACGACAGACCACCCGCTCTGCTGCCTCGACCAGCGAACGGCCGGCCGCCACCAAGTCCTGAACCTCGCCACGCTCCATCTCTACCGCGCGCTTGAAGGCTTCCAGGTCGCGTGGAAGGTGCATGGACTTGAGGTCGCTGGCCAAGATCCGCTTACGCCCTTCGAGCAGGCGCCCCAGCAGCTCGAGGCGCTCACGAGGGCCCTCGACCTCACCGGTCTGCTTTCGCCTGTAAGTGAATTCAATCCGGCCCTTCTTCATGCGCGGTCGCCCGAGTATGCCGTCCGCCTCGATCGCGACTGTGAGCTCCGGATCGATCCGTACAGACACGGTTTCCTTCTCGGGAAGGTGGTCAAGGGCCGTTGCGATGTCGATCTCGACTGGCCCCGTGCGCCACGGGTCCTTGACGATGCGACCGAGTTCGGGGAAGCGGTCGCGATACGGCAGCAGATCACGCCTGTTATCGGCGATGGCGCGAACGAGTCGCTC
>JBOGZH010000176.1:0-2856 GCA_050697095.1 Solirubrobacterales bacterium | reverse complement strand
TCGCACCACTCGAACGCCCGCTCGAAGTCGAGCACGGCCGTGCAGGCGGTGACCAGGAAGCAGCAGGTCCACGCGCTCGAGATCGGGATCGCCGCATCGCCCTCGAGCGCGATCGCGGTCGCCTCGTCCAGGCAGCCCATTCCCTCGTCGACCTGGGCGCACGCCACCAGCGTCGCACCCCGGAGGGCGAGGCCGAGCATCTCCAGGTCCGCGACGCCGAGCCGCCGCCCGAGCTCCGCAGCGGAGGCGGCGAGCTCGCCCGCCGTGTCTGTATCGCCTCCCGCGTAGGCGAGGTAGCCCTCGTGGAAGGCCAGCCAACCGTGCTCGGGCGCGAGTTCCAGCGGATCCAGGAGGCGATGGGCACGCTGTAGCCACCCGCTTGCGACCGCCCTGGCGCCCCGGAAATCGAGCTGATCGACCGCCAACCACGTGGCCAGGCGCGCGGCGGCGGCGGCGTCCCCACGCTTTCTGTACAGGCTGAACGCGCGCTCTCGGGCATCGAACACGACCGCCGCGTCGTCGAGCCACCATGCCGCCCAGCTCAGACCCTCGAAGGCCTCCGGTGTCTCCTCGGCGGCCACGGCCTTCTCGAAGGACGCCCGCGCAGCGTCCCACCGCCCCTCCGCGAGCTCGGCCCAGCCGCTCTCGAGACCTTCCGAAGCGAGGGCTTTCGATACCTCCGCCACCGACGTGCATTCTCGCGGTTCAGGCCGGTGAGGCGAACCATTCCGAGAGATTGACCCGAGCGGCGAGGGCGGAGAAGTCGCCCTTGTCGCGGATCCGCTCCGCCGCCGCCGCCATCGCCCCGGCCGCGATGAAGGCCAGCCCGCCTCCGACGCTGATCCGCCGGGCGCCGGCGTCGACGATCTCGCCCATGGACAGGCCTGGATGGGCGAGCACGTTCACCGGCTTGGACGTCGCCTCGCACACCGCCCGGATCTCCTTGCCGCTCCCGAGCCCGGGCGCGTAGAGGACGTCGGCGCCGGCCTCCTCGAACGCCCGCAGGCGGGCGATCGTGTCGTCCAGGTCGGGATTGCCACGAATGTGATTCTCGGCCCGCGCCGTGAACGTGAACTGGAAGCTCAGGCGCCGGGCCGCCTCGCACGCCGCGGCGACTCGTTCCACCGCGTGGTCGAAGTCGTAGATCCCGCGCTCCGCCTCGTAGTCCTCGATCGAGCCGCCGACGGCGCCCGCCTCGGCGACGCGGGCGATCGCCGTCGCGGCGTCATCCGGATCGGGGCCGTAGCCGTTCTCCAGATCGACCGAGACCGGGCGGCTGGTCGCGCGATCGAGCGCGCCGGCGTGATCGACCACTTCGTCGAGCGTCACGTCGCCGTCGAGGCGGCCCAGCGTGAGCGCGAAGCCCGAGCTCGTGGTCGCCAGCGCCTCGAAGCCCAGCGACTCGAGAATCCTCGCCGAGCCGGCGTCCCACGGGTTCGGGATCACGAACGGGTCACCCTCGTGCAGCCGGCGAAAGTCGGCCGCCTTCTGTTCCTGCGTTGGTTGCATGGTTACCTCCTTCTTTCAGCGGTCACCCGGTGGGGCAACCTGGATCTCGTGAGTCTCGGCGTCCGCGGCGGCGAACCGGAGCAGCCGGGCGCCCTCCTCGGTCACCGCGCCGAGGTCCTTCTTCGAAAGCCGCTCGAAGGGCTCGACGAGCAGCGTCGCGCCGCCGCGGTCCCTGGGGATCTTCCACTGCGCGCGGAGGAAGCCGTCGATGAGCACCGTACCGAGCACGCCGCCCCCGCCCGCGAACAGCGGCGGGCGGCGATCGTCCGGGATGATCCGGGCGCGGTCGGCGTGGGAGAGGAGCACGTTGTCGAACTCGGGCAGGAAGCGAGGCGGTGCCGCGATGTCGGGGTCGGGACGCGGCGCGTCGGGGAGGTCGAAGAGCTCCACGCCGTGCTCGTCGCGAAAGCTGCGCAGGCGCGGCCGCAGCGGCTCGGTCACCTCGCGCAGCCGGGTGAGACCCGACCAGGTCTGAATGTCCTTCACGCTCGCGGGCCCGAAGGCGGCCAGATAGCGGATCACGATCTGCTCTGCCGAGGAGTCCGCCTCGAGGGGGCGACCGAGCCAGGCCTCGGTAGTCGTCCACGTTGCCTGCCCGCTCGAGCCCCAGATCCCGCGGGGAGGGACCTGCACCAGGGGGACGAGAAAGGTGATCGCGGCGGAGAGGGAGGCTGTGTCGCGGTCGGGCCACCGCGCGCTCAGGAGCGGGCCGAGCTCGGCGCGGGTGCGCGGGCGCTCCTCGACCAGCGCCCGACCGGCCGCGAGGAGCGCCTCCATGTCCACTCCCTTCAAGTTCCTTCGGAAGTGACTCCCGCGGAAGGTGCCCTCGAGCACCGGCTGCACCAGGGGACGGAGCGCGAGGCAATCGCGGGCGGTGACGAGGTGGATGGTCGCGCGCATCAGCGGCCCGCGCACCGCTCGCCGCTGTGTGATCAGGCCGGCCAGCTCGTCGGGGCGGAAGCGGTCCAGTCGGGTCCAGAGGGCGATGTAGGGAACGTCGGGCGCCTGAGCCTGGATCCCGACGAGCCGCTCGATCGCCTCGGCGGCGGACAGCCTCCTCCGTCGCAGCAGGAGCTGCCGCTCCAGCAGGGCGCGGTTGAGCGCTCGGGGTCCGAGGACGTCGCGCGACCGGCGTTCTCGTCGCGCATGCATGGCGGCGAGGCTAACCCGAGGCGCTACATTGGTCCCGCGCGGTGAGCGTAGCTCAGTTGGTAGAGCTCCTGGTTGTGGTCCAGGTGGTCGCCGGTTCGAGTCCGGTCGCTCACCCCTCACGAAGCCCCCGCGCAAGCGCGGGGTTCCTGGTCGGTGGTCGATCCAGTCCCCGCATTTCTTTGCGCGGGGTGCCGG
>JBOGZH010000175.1:0-3888 GCA_050697095.1 Solirubrobacterales bacterium | reverse complement strand
GTCCCCTCCCACCGGCGGTCGCCGATCAGCCACAGGGTGAGAGCGGCGAGCACGGCCGCCGCCACGATCGCAGCGATCGTCGAGATCGGTAAGCGCGGTGTTGGCCGCGGTCGCATCGGGGATGAGTTGGTGCTCAGGGTGCGGGGCAGCCGGGTCCGCTCGGAGCGGCGCTCGAGCGCGAGGGTCCCGGCGAGCCCAGCCAGCAGTAGCACAGCGGCGAGCCTCGCAAAGAGCTCGGCAGCGGGATGGCTGACCGGGAAGTTGGGAATGCTGGCCTCCGCCAGGGGCTGCTCGAGCACGGTGAACGCCGCGGTTGCGACCAGCGCCGCGGCCGCTGCCACGAGAACGACCCGCGGCCGACGCGCGGCCGACGCGCCGGCGACGAACCCAACTACACCACCCAAGGCCCCGGCAACGAACAGTCCTCCCCATCCCCCCAGCAGACCGAGGGCAACGCGGCTCGTCGGGCCAGCGGGATTGGGGCCAACGGTCATCTGACCCTGCGCCGTCGTCGCCGCGTCACCCGCCATAGGCACCAGGCCGCCGCACCGATGCTCAGCGCTATCGCGAGCTCGTAGGTCTGCTGTGGCTGAAATTGCAACGTCACGGGGCCGGCGGTAGGAGCCTCGACCGTCCAGGCGGCGAACGTGTCCAGGGGGACCGGCGAGCGGCGCAGCTCATCGCCTTCGGCGACCCAGCCCTCGTGCCATGGCATGCCACCGACCAGCAGCGGACCCTTCGGGGCATCAACCTGGAGCCGGAGGCGGGTCGGGGAGCGATCGAGGAGCTGCACAGTTCCGGGCTGCCCCTGGATGTCGTGACGCTCGTCAGGGAGGGGCCTGTCGTCGTATGGCACCAAGCTCGCCGTAAGCACCGCGCCCGAAAGGCCGGGGAGACTCTCGATGCGATGCCTCCCCGGACCCAACCGAATCGGCTCGCACCCTTCGAGCTCGAGGAGCCTACCGCCGAGCACGTCGTAGGGGTTGCGCGGGAGCCGGGCGCTTACCGGATGCCCATCGATGGCGAGTAGGGGCGCGCAGGTCTGCTTGGAGCGCGGACGTCCGAGCCCCGACCAGCCGCGGCCGTTGATGCGCACCTCGACTACTCTCGGGGGAAGCTGACCGAGTCGGGCGACCGACTCGACGGCCAGATTGACCGATAGTTGGTCCGCATTAGTGGGCGGCACGTTGAGGACGTGCTTCTCGAGACAGCCTCCGCCGGGAGGCTTGGGCCGCAAGCACCGTCCCGAGCGCGGCAGGGTCTGGTCGGCCGATGTCGTCCCGTCGTCGCCAACCGCGACGTCGATGCCGGTGACCCGTGAGCCGCGACGCGGGCCGGAGACGACGAGCACCTCGACCGTCCGGACCTCCGTGGTTGGGAAGCGGACGTCGAGGCGCTGCGCCCGAAGAGAGTCGGGCTCCCATCCGGTCGAGAGGTCATCGTCGACGACGAGGCCGCCGCGACGCTCGACATCGCCACCGAAGCGCGAGGTGCCCACGGCACCAACGGGCGCAGCGAGGAGGGCATCGATGGCGCTGTCGGCGGCGCGGCTGTCGATCCTGGCCGTTACGCCCAGCTCGTAGCGGTGGTTGCCGAACACCGTGATCTCGCGGCGAAGCTCGGTCTCCTCGTCCTGTGCAGCGAAGCTGGGCTGCTGCGCACCGACGCCCGTAATTCGCCGTAGCTCATATCGCGGCGGTCGCGCGGCGAGCGCGGCACCGAGGCGGTCGTCGGAGGCGGCTCGAATCGCCAGATCGTCGGGAGTGCGCACGAATTCCCGCAGATCCAGCTGTCCGTTGGGGGTCCCGATCGCGGCCTCGGTGATTCCGACAGCGCCCGTGCCACCAATGACACGCGCGATGCGAATCTCGATCGCGCTCACCTCGGTGGGCTCGAACCTAGCCACCGGAAATACGTGTCCTGCATCCTCGAAGCGCAGTCGCTTCCGGGTCGGCTCACCCTCCTCGGAGTGTGCGATCACATCCACCGCCTTGACCGTCCGACTTCCATCCGCGTAAGGCAGCACAGAGACCGCGGTGACCGCGACCGGCTCCGTGAGCTCGACGGAGACCGCCTCCCCGGTGGGGTCGCGAGGTCCCCGCACTTGCCAGGCCGTGCGCTCAACGCGATCGAAGGCGTTTGCTGGGCGCGACTTTGCCTCATAGGGGGCCTCCAGCTCGTTGCCGGAACGGCTCGCGAAGATCCGGCGCGCATCGGCGTACGTCGCGACGCTCTGCGTTTCCGGGCTGCCGAAGAGATCCTGAGGCGCCCGGTCAGTGGTTTCGCCGGCCGCAAGGGTCGGCGATCGGATTGGCCGCCCGATCGTCACCCCGGTGGCGCGTCTGCGGTTGCCGTCCGTGACGACGAGCTCGGAGCCCGAGGCGACCAACTTTCTCAGCGCGTCATTGTCGGCGGCTCCGGTGTAGGCGACGGGGGGCCCGTCGAGCAGCCCCGCGGTCGCCAGCGAGGGCCAGGACTCACCGCCGCCCGCGACCAGCAGGGGCGGGGCCGCGGCGAGCCTCGGTTGCGGCGAGGGAGTCCCGGCGACCTCGTAGACCTCGACCGGAGGCAGCGACTGCTCTCCAAGTAGCTCCGCATCGCTGTCGCGTGGGGAGGCGGTGGTGTTCATGCCAGGACGGCCGAACTTGGCCGCGATGCGCAGATCTGGATCGGAGCGCAGAGGGTCGTAGGTCGATGGGCGTGGCACCGATCCATGCTGCCAGTCGAGGTCGTTTTGCAGCAGTACCCAGCGCACGCCGAGCCGCGCCAGTATCGGCCCGAGCGTGCCCTTGACGTAACCGGTGGAGGTGACGTAATCGTCCATGGCCGCGACCAGGTCGCCGCTTTCGGCAGTCGCCTGGGGCAACGCGCTATTGACCACCGGCGAGAGGGAAGAGAATCCGTCGAAGAGATTGTCGTGAACGCCGCCCCACCGGTAGCGGCCGCGCTCCGAGGCCGGCAGCACCAGCACGCGGCCCGGCTGTTCCTGTGCTCCGAGGTAATCGAATGCCCGATCCCAGTACCCCGGAATGCTTTGGAACCTCTCGTCCTCTGGATAGAGGCGACCGGTCCAGAATGGGAAGGACGCCACCACGACCCCTAGGACGACACCGCCAACGACGACGGCCTGCATGAGCCGCCGGACACCGGTCCGTGGACCTCGAGGGGGAGGCTGACCGTCTCGTCGGCTCGACATTGCGGCCAGCGCCGAGGCCGCCGCGACGCCAAGAAGCGCACCAATCCCAAGCATCAGGCCCGCGCCCGCCTTGTAGGGCGTCCGGAAGCCTCGCGCGAGCTCCGAATGCTCGAAGGCGAACGAGAGCAGCTCGCCGAACGGTGAACGGCCCCCGGCCCCGTGCATCCCGACCATCAGGACCAGAGAGACCAACAGCATCGCACCGAACAGCACTCGGTGGCGCCAGCGCCCCAGCGCGAGGCCGATCAGCGCGCCGAGCGAGGCGACAAACGAAGCCGCGATCACGCCGGACGCGGTGAAATAGGGCGCCACATTCGCCCGAAGCAGGCCACCGAACTGCGGATAGGTGAACCAGAACCCGAGCCCTCGCCAGCTCTCGAACCACGAAGATGTCCGCGCCACCTGCTCCGGGAGTTCCGTCGTGCGCAGGTTGGCGCTGATGTCAGGGGCGGAGTACCACAGCACGACGATCGCCGCCGAGCAGGTGAGCGCGCTCAGCATCCCAGTGCGCCAGGTCCAGCGCCACAGTTCCCTGGGTCCGCGGCGCTCATCCAGAGCGACGTAGAGGACGATCACGCCTGCGGGAACGAGCGCGTAGCCCAGATTCGCGATGTTGAGCGTTCCGACGGCGGCGATCGCAAGCGCGAACGCGGCGGCCCACCGCCATGGGTCCGCGCCGCGCACGCCGCGGA
>JBOGZH010000174.1:0-2344 GCA_050697095.1 Solirubrobacterales bacterium | reverse complement strand
TTCCAAAGTTGATTCCGAAGACCGGCACCTCGGTCCCCGCGTAGGTGCGAAGCGCCCTGAGGATCGTCCCGTCCCCCCCGAGCGCGAGGCAGAAATCGGGCTGCTCGGGGCGCGCCTCGACGGCGCTCACCCCGGTCGCGGCGTCGCCGTGCTTGGCGAGCTCGTCGGTGACGGCGACGAGCGCGAAGGACGCGCGATCCGCGGCCCGGACCGCCGTCTGCACCGCGGCGTCGGTCCCCGGTGGGTGCGAGTGCGTGAAGAGCACCGCGGTGCGGGTCGCCGCGGGGGCCTCCTTCGAGACCCTCGCGCTCACGCCTCCACCTCCGCCACCGCGGCCTCGAGATCGTCGACGCCAGGGCCCTCGGCCGCGCACCGGATGAAGGTCTCCCTGTTGCCCTTCGGCCCCGGGAGCCCGGAGGAGGCGAATCCGACCGGTTGCAGGCCGAGCTGTCGGGCGGCGCGGCCGACCGCGACGAGCGCGTCGCGTCGCTCGGCGGGATCGCGCACCACCCCGCCGTTCCCCACGCGCTCGCGCCCGAGCTCGAACTGAGGCTTGACCAGCGCGAGCACCTCGCCCGCCGGGGCCAGGCACCGCGCCAAAGCGGGGAGCACCTTCGCGAGCGAGATGAACGAGACGTCGATCGTGGCAAGCTCCGGCGCGTAGGGGAGATCGTCGGGCCGCAGGTGGCGCGCATTGGTCCGCTCGACCACCGCGACGCGGGGGTCCTGGCGCAGCCGCCAGTCGAGCTGCCCGTAGGCGACGTCGAGCGCGATGACGCGCCCCGCCCCGTGCTGGAGCAGGCAGTCGGTGAAGCCCCCCGTCGATGCGCCGACGTCGAGGCAGGCGCGCCCCGCCACCGGGACCTCGAGCGCTCGGAGCGCGTTTTCGAGCTTCACCCCTCCGCGTGAGACGTACCGCGGCCGCTCGGTGACGAGCAGCTCGGCGTCCTCGGCGACGAGCTGACCCGGCTTCTCCGCGCGCCGCCCGCCCGGGCCGAGGCGCACCAGCCCCGCCCGGACCGACGCCGCGGCGCTCGTCCGCGACGAGGCGAGGCCGCGCTCGGCGAGAAGCGTGTCCAACCGACGTCGTGACATGGCGTCAACCGTACCGCGCCCGGGGGCGCCAACCACCGCGCCGGGCTTACCTCGGTGGGGCCGATCACTGTGATCCAACTCACACACAAACCGCACATACGTTCGTACTCTGGAGTCGCCCGCCAGGCGGTCCCGACGAGCGCCGAGGGGCACGACGGAGGACTTGAAGATGAGTGTTTCCCTGTTCAGATACGTCCCGCTCTCGATCCACGGCGGAGTCGAGACGATCGCTGCACCCCTGATCATGGCCGGCCCGCTTCTGCTCGGCCTCAACCAGGCCGCGATCGTCGCCGGATTCGTGCTCGGCGCGCTGCTGCTCGGCCTCTCGCTGTCGCTGTTCTCGGAGCGGCGGGTCGTCCCGCTCACCACCCATGCCGAGTTCGACTACGTGCTTGCCGTCGCCGCGGTCATGCTCGGCGTCGCGATCGGGATCGCGACGGGCGATGCGGCGGCAATGATCTTTCTGGTCGGGGTAGGCGTCGCCCAGACGGCGCTGACCGTCTCAACGC
The DNA here is from genome assembly GCA_050697095.1 of Solirubrobacterales bacterium. Lineage (GTDB taxonomy): Bacteria > Actinomycetota > Thermoleophilia > Solirubrobacterales > 70-9 > DASPWW01. The sequence continues at coordinate 740 of JBOGZH010000174.1, read as the reverse complement.
GGTTCAGCGTCCCACGCGGCGTCTGAGGTACCCGACCGCCCTCCCATAGACAATAAATACATATCTCTCCTCCCTGTAGTACCTGAGAGCGCCCCGTCCCCAACGGGGCGCTCTCTTTTGGGCGAAAACGGCTCTGGCAAGCCGGAAACGTCCTACTGACAGCACGAAGAAACAGCCCTCGGAAAGCTCCGAGGGCTGCTGGTGCGCCAGTCGGTGCGCCAGTCAGACACTCACGCTGCATCCTCGGCTGCATCGACGGCCGCCTTCGCTGCGTCAAGCAGGTACGCGTCCATGCGCTCCCGAACCTCGTCGTGGCTACCTGGAAGCAGGTGCCCATAAGTGTCGAAGGTGGTCTGGATCTTCGAGTGCCCCATGAACTCCTGAACGGCCTTGGCGTTCACGCCCGAGTCGATCAGGAGCGACGCGAAAGTGTGCCGCGCCTCGTGCATCGTGATCGGCTCCAGGCCGGCAGCTTCCCAAGCATCCTTCGCGCGCTGATCCGCGACCGACGGAACGAATGGTTCCTCGGCCCTTCTGCCGAACACGAGCTGCCCGCCACCGCGGCCGGTGCGGATCAGATGCTCGTCCAGATAGTCGCGCAGGACCGCAAGCAGCGGGATCGTGCGCCGGCTGGCGCTCGACTTGGGGTCGATCGCGCCCTCGTATTGGTCCCAGCCGCGCTCGACGCGGATCAGGCCAGCCCCGAGGTCGATGTCGAGCACTCGCAGCGCTTGCAGCTC
>JBOGZH010000173.1:0-2665 GCA_050697095.1 Solirubrobacterales bacterium | reverse complement strand
CGGGCTGGGCGTTCTCCCATGCGCCGCCGCCCGTGGTCGAGTAGCGGACGTGGCCGATAGCCATGTCCCCGGAGAGCGCGTGCAGCTTCTCCTCGTCGAAGACCTGCGAGACGAGGCCGAGCTCGCGTAGCGTGGTGATGTGGCCGCCCTCGCAGGTCGCGATGCCGGACGACTCCTGCCCCCGGTGCTGGAGCGCGTACAGGCCGAAGTAGGCGAGACGGGCGACGTCGTGGCCCGGCGCGTATACGCCGAAGACGCCGCACTCATCACGCGGGCCGTCACGGTCCGGGATAGGCCGCTCACTCACGATCTCAAAAGGCGTTGATGCCTTGGGGAAGGAAATAGGGCAGGCGACGTGCCTGCATTCGAAGCGTAGCAACGGGCCCGGAGCGCGGCCGATAGATTGGGGCCGCACCGAAGGGCCCGAAGGAGGTCATATGCGCTTGCGAATACTTCCACTGCTTCTCGTGATCGCCGCCGCCGGACTCGCGGCGGGTTGCGGCGGCGACGACGACGATGACGAGGCCGCCGCTCCGGCGACGACGGCCACCGAGGCCGAGGGTGGAGGCGGCGGCGGAGCTCAGGCGGTCTCGATGACCGAGTTCGAGTTCGAGCCCAACGACCTCACCGCCGCGCAGGGCGACACGATCACGGCGGAGAACACCGGCTCGACCGTGCACAACCTGACGATCGAGGAGGGATCCGATCCCGAGCAGGCCTCGACCGAGGTCGCCGCGAGCCCGGATGTCGACGCCGGCGACAGCGGCGAGCTAACCGTCGACGCCGAGCCCGGCGATTACTCGATCGTGTGCACGATCTCGAATCACCGCGAGCTCGGCATGATCGGCACGATCAAGGTCGAGTAGCTACTCGCAGAACGGCCGGCTCGCGACCTGTGGGTCGCGGCCGGCGATGCCTGCGCAGTCGCGCAGCCCCTCGAGCCGATCCGACAGGGCGGCCTCGAGCCCGTTCTGCGAGCCGGCGAGGTTCTGGAGTTGGAACGGGTCGCTGTCGAGGTCGTACAGCTCGCGCACCGGGTCCTCCACGCAGCCGTTGGTGACCTCGTCGGCAAGCACGTGCTCCACGTAGATCGCGCCCGGGACGCGAACGCCCGAGTAACGGCACAGGCCGTCCTCGCCGCTCCCGTTGTTGCCGACCTGGTACTCGGTGACCAGCCCACGGCCGGCGGGGAAGCCCGCCCCGTTGCCCCCAAGCAACCCGACCAGCGAGCGGCCGTCCGTCACCCGGCACGCGCCGCCCCCGCTGCAGGAGCGGGCCCGCGCCAGCTCGAGCAGCGTCGGCGCGATGTCGATGTTCCCAACCGGCTCCGCGATCTCTGGGATTCGCGCGCCGCCTCCTCGGTACTGCTCGGGAACGCGCATGATCAGCGGCACCCGGATTCCCTCCTCGTAGGGGTAGATCTTCCCGACCGGGATCCGGTGCTCGCCGTGGTAGTAGCCGTTGTCGGAGGTGAAGACGATCACGGTCTTGCCCAGCTCGCCGGTCCGCTTCAGCTCCTTGATGATCTTCCCCACGCCACGATCGACGGCGCGGAGCGACGCCAGCGCGCACGTGTAGCGCTTCGTCAGCTTCTTCAGCCTGTTCGCGTCGATCGGCAGGCGCGACTGGACGAACGGGGGCTTGTCGGCGATGTCCGCCTCGTTGAAGGAGGGGGGCTGGGGAAGCGCGAAGTCCCTGTAGAGCTGCTTGTCGTCGGGATCCGGCACTGTCCGCCCTCCGCACCCCCCTCGGGTTTCGATCCCCGTCTCCGTGTGCGGGGCGCGGTTGTCGACCTGGAGGTAGAGCGGCTTGCGATTGCGCGTCAGGCGGCGGGCCAGAGTCGCGGCCTTGCGGTTGATCACCCGGGTGACGTAGTCGTCGTCGCGCTGGCCGAAATGGAGGAGGCGCCCGTTCGCCGACACGTCGAAGTTGTAGTAGCGGGTGCTCCCCAGCGTCGTGTACCAGTGGCTCCACCCGGGCGCCACCTCGGTGGGCTCCCCGACCGCCGCCTCGTACCCGTTCAGGTACTTGCCGACGTGGACGGTCTTGTACCCCGCCCGGCCAAGCCACACCGGGAGCGTGTTGTCCTTCTCCTCCAACGCCCCGTAGCCGAGCCGGTTCGAGGTGACCCCGTGGTTGTGTGCGTACTGCCCGGTGAGCCAGGTCGCGCGCGACGGGCAGCACAGCGGCGTGGTGACGATCGCGTCCGTGAACGTCGTGCCCTTGGCGGCGATCTTCCTCGTGATGTTCGGCATCGTGTCCGGCCGCAGGGAGGCAAGCGTCTGGTCATCGGTGGTGACCACGACGATGTTCGGCCGCTTCGCCGCGGCCGCTTCGGAGGGAGACGCGGCGCCGGTGGCGAGGATCGATGCGAGAAGCGCGGCCGCGACGGCAACACCGATAGCCCGCCCACGCGTGAGGGGCGTGGCCGAGGCGCTCATTCGCAGTAGGACGCTCCGGGGGGCGGCTGTGGATCGCGTCCGGCGATCCCGGCGCAGTCGCGGAGCTCCTCCAGCTTCGCCCTCAGGCCGCCCTGCCCGTTGCCCCCAGAGCCGTTCGGACGGAAGAGGTTCTCGAGCTGGAAGGGATCTCCCCCGAGGTCGTACAGCTCACCCTCCTCGATCGGATCACAGCCGCCGTTCGATGCCAGCCCCGTGTACTCCAT
>JBOGZH010000172.1:0-3143 GCA_050697095.1 Solirubrobacterales bacterium | reverse complement strand
GCATGATGGAGACCTGGGGCGCGACGGTGCACCGCTCGCCGAGCGACCGCACCGGGGCCGGCCGCTCGCAGGCGGAGCACCAGACCGGCTCGCTCGGGATCGCGATCTCGGAGGCGGTCGAGGTCGCGGCCGGCGACCCGAGCTGCAACTACGCACTCGGCTCGGTCCTCAACCACGTGCTGCTGCACCAGACGGTGATCGGGCAGGAGGCGCTGCTGCAGATGGAGCTTGCGGGCGAGCAGCCGGACGTGATCGTCGGCTGCGTGGGCGGCGGCTCCAACTTCGCCGGGCTCGTGTTCCCGTTCATGCGCGCCGGCGTCGACACCCGCTACGTCGCCGCCGAGCCGGCCGCGTGCCCGACGCTGACGCGCGGCGTCTACCACTACGACTTCGGCGACACGGTCGGGATGACGCCGCTGATGCCGATGTACACGCTCGGCCACGACTTCGTCCCGCCCCCGATGCACGCCGGCGGGCTGCGCTACCACGGCGACGCGCCGAGCCTCTGCGGGCTGGTCAAGGAGGGGATCGTCGAGGCGAAGGCGATCCACCAGACGCCGGCGTTCGACGCCGCGGTGCGCTTCGCCCGGGTCGAGGGGATCATCCCCGGCCCGGAGCCGGCGCACGCCCTGCGGGCGGCGTTCGACGAGGCCGAGGACGCGAAGCGGGCGGGCGAGGAGCGCGTGATCCTGATCGGGCTCTCCGGTCACGGGCACTTCGACATGTCCGCGTACGAGGCGTTCCTCGCCGGCGAGCTCGAGGACCTCGAGTTCTCCGAGGCCGAGATGGAGGACGCGCTGGAGCGCCTCCCGGAAGCGCCGGCGCTCACGTAGGGCCCACGGTTACCCTTGTGCCCTCGGAGAGGTGTCCGAGTGGCTTAAGGAGCGCGACTGGAAATCGCGTGGGCGGCGTTAGCTGCCTCGTGGGTTCGAATCCCACCCTCTCCGCTGCGGGGTGATCCACGGTGCCCCGCTGCGCCAATACGTGCATCAGCCGACGATCTGAACGAGAACATCTCGAAAGATCGAGTCTCTGCGCGGGGGCGACCACGCGAAAGGAAGAGAGACTGCTCTGGCTGCCTTTTCTGAGCAGCGCGTTCACGGCAGACCGCCATACTGAGCGGGCGATGTCGCGGGAGAACGTGGAGATCGTTCGCGCTGCCATCGACGCACGTAACGGGGGCGATTGGGATGCCGCGTTCAAGGACGCTGCGCGTTGATCCCGGTGGGCGATCACGTGGTCGTGCCGCACACGACCCACATCCGAGGGCGCGACGGCATCGAGGCCCAGGCCCGGACCACGTCGCTCGTCACGATCCGCGACGGGAAGATCGAACGAATCTGCCTCTACCAAGAGCGGCAGGAGGCCCTCGAAGCCGCCGGGCTGTCGGAGTAGGTCGGGTCACTTTTGGGACGAGAATCAGACGCGGGATTACCTCGCCTCAGCGCTTTCCGCAACGCGCGAAAGGGAGAGCAGCCGATCCGGGGACGACCCTTGCTGGTTTGCTCGCCTCGCGACGGGGTATGAGAGAGTGGAACCTCAGGCGGGAAGTGCGGTGGTGAGAACATGCAGGGAATAGCATCCAATCCGCGCGGGCAGGGGGAAGGTGGGCGGCTGCGGTTGTGGGTCTGCATCGTCACCGTCGCCCTTGCGGCGGCGACGGCCGGAGCCGTGCTGATGGCCGCCACCAACGGCGTTCAGGAAGCCGGCGCGACTGCGGCCGACCCGGCGGACCTGTCGCTGACGAAGTCCGATAACCCCGACTCCGTCAATGAGGACGCCGTCCTCACGTACACGATCGAGGTCCGGAACGCCGGCCCCGACGCGGCAACCAACGTCGTCGTGAGAGACGACCTGCCGAGTCAGGTCGACCCGCAGTCCGCGGACACAACGGCCGGCAACTGCGACATCCAGGGGAAGAAGGTGAACTGCGAGCTCGGCACGATCCCAAGCGGCGGGACGGCCACGGTCACGATCCAGGTGAGGCCAAAGAAGGCCGGGCAGATCACGAACACAGCCTCGGTGGAGAGCGATGTCGCGGATCCGCAGACCGCAAACAACGAGGACGCCGAGAGCACCACCGTGACGGAGCCGGCGGCGGCCGCGACCTGCAGGAAGAAGGCTGCCACGATGCCGGGCACCGACGCCGGTGAGACCCTCACCGGAACCGCCGGCCGCGACGTGTTCGTCGCCGGTGGGGGTGACGACCAGATCAACGCCGGCGGCGGCAAGGACCTGATCTGCGCCGGCGGCGGGAACGATCTCGTCCTAGCCGGCGGAGGTAACGACTTCGCCAAGGGCCAGGCCGGCAGCGACACGCTCAAGGGTCAAGGCGGCGGCGACGCCCTGCGCGGAAACCGCGGCCGCGACAAGCTGCGGGGCAGCAGCGGAAACGACCTGCTGGCCGGCGGCAAGGGCCGCGACTCGTGCAGGGGTGGCAGCGGCAAGGACACCCTGCGGAGCTGCTGATCGAGCGCTGAAGGGCGCCGGGGCACTCCACCCAACCGACCCTCTCCGCCGGGTCAGTAGTACTCCTCGGCGCCCTCGGGCTTGAAGCGGTTGATCACCGCACCGAACGGAATCGCGAGAAACCACGAGGCGACCGCGAATCCCGTGTGCCAGAACGCGAGCGGGATTGAGACCGCGAAGAAGAGCACGGGCGCGAGGGACGCGATGACGCCGAACCGGTACACGTCCTCCGGCATGCGCTCCGTCATCAGCCCGCGGCGGTGGGCGTGGCGAAACATCACCACCTCCATCCCGCTCACAACCCCCACGGTGACGGCGTAGGTCGCGACCGAGAGCGGGTTCTCGAAGTAGTTGCCGAGCAGCGCGGTCGGGAAGGGCAGGAAGGCGATGAACACGAGGTAGACGAGGTTGAGTCCGATCAGGCCGTTGTCCATCGCCCTCAGCCGGCCGATGAACTCGTGGTGGGCGAGCCAGTAGCGCCCGATCACCGCGAAGCTGATGAAGAAGCTGACGAAGCTCGGGATCAGGTCGTTGAGCGCGTCGGCGAGGTCCCCGACGTTGTCGCCGTCGGTCAGCTTCGGGACCGCGATCCCGACGACCAGCAGGGTCATCGCGATCGCGAACAGCCCGTCGCTGAACGCGAGCACGCGGCCGAACTCCTCGGTTCCCCGTTC
>JBOGZH010000171.1:0-13277 GCA_050697095.1 Solirubrobacterales bacterium | reverse complement strand
GCCGACCGGGTCGCCGAGCTTCGGCTCGTAGCAGAACACCGGAATCTCGACGTCGCCCTGCTTCGCGGCGTCGACCAGCATCGCCCCCTCCGGCGCCTCCACCTCGCGCCCGTCGATGACGAAGGTGATCTCGCGCCGCGGAGGCGGACTCACCGCATCGCCCCCATCTGCTCCGGCGCGCCGACCACGGCGCCGATCCGGGCCACCTCAGTGTCCTGGGTATAGAGAAGCTGCTCGAACTCGTCGCGGAACTTGCGCACCATCGCACCGACCGGCATCGCCATCGAGTCGCCGAGCACGCAGAGGCAGTTGCCGATGATGTTGTCCTGCACCGATGCCGTGACGTCGAGGTCCATCGGCGTCGCGTCGCCGCGGATCACGCGCTCGAGCATCTTCACCGTCCAGTTGGTCCCCTCGCGGCACGGCGTGCACTTGCCGCACGACTCGTGGTGGTAGAAGCGCGCCGTGCGCAGGGCGAGGCGGGGGATCGAGACCGTCTCGTCGGCGATGATGATCGACCCCGAGCCAAGCATCGAGCCGGCCTTCTGCATGTCCTCGAACGTGTACGGCAGATCGAGCTCGGCGCCGGTGAGGACCGGAGCGGAAGAGCCCCCCGGGAACCACGCCTTCACCTCGCGTCCCGGCGGCGGCCCCCCCGCGAGCCCCTCGATGATCTCGCGCGACGGGATCCCCAGCTCGACCTCGTAGTTCCCGGGGCGCCGCACCCGGCCGCTCACCGAGACGACCTTCGTGCCCGGCGACTGCTCGGTGCCGAAGCCCTTGAACCAATCCGCGCCCCGGTTGATGATGTGGGGGCAGTTCGACAGCGTCTCGACGTTGTTGATCAGGGTTGGCCCGTCGTACAGCCCCTTGATCGCCGGAAAGGGTGGCTTGAGGCGCGGGTTTCCCCGCTTTCCCTCCAGCGAGTCGAGCAGCGCCGTCTCCTCGCCGCAGATGTATGCGCCGGCCCCGCGGTGGACGACCAGCTCGACCTGGTGGTGGGTGCCGAGCACGTCCTCGCCGAGGTAGCCGGCCTCGTAGGCCTGTCCCACGGCGCGCTCGAGGATGTCCGCGAACTCCGCGTACTCGCCCCTGATGTAGATGAAGCACCTGTTTGCCCCCGCCGCCAGCGCCCCGATCATGATCCCCTCGATCAGCTGGTGGGGGTTCTTCTGGATCAGCTCGCGGTCCTTGAACGCGCCGGGCTCGGACTCGTCGGCGTTGCAGCACAGGTACTTGTCCATCTCGCCGCGGGGCAGGAACGAGGCCTTCTTTCCCATCGAGAACCCGGCGCCGCCTCGGCCGCGCAGCCCGGAGCTCTCGAGCTCGTTGAGGACGTCGTCCGGCTCCATCCGCTCGAACGCCTTCTCGGCCGCCTCGTAGCCGCCGAGCCGCCGGTAGGTCTCGATGTCGGCGAGGCCCTTCTCGTCGATGTTGCGGAAGAGCAGGCGCGTCTCGGCCGCCATCAGATGCTTTCCTTGACCCTGGGGTCGGGCTCGGGCTCGGGGCCGCCGGCGGCGCCGCGCCGGGAGAGCGACTTTTCGGGCAACGCTTCCTTGCCGGCGCGGATCTGCTCGACGACGGTCGCTGCGTCGTCGATGCCCAGCGGGCCGACGTAGCGCCCGTCGATCGCCGCCATCGGGGCGATGTCGCACGCGCCCATGCACTGGAAGCTCGAGATGAAAAGCTCGCGGTCGGCGGAGGTGGCGCCCTCGTGCGTCGCCTTCTCGCGGTCGGCGTCGGCCGCCTCGCACACCGCATCGAGCAGCTCGTCGGCGCCCCCCATCCAGCAGGAGATGTTCGTGCACACGAGCACCTCGTGGCGGCCGGCGGGCTCGAGCCGGAAGAGGTCGTAGAAGGTCGCGACCGCCTCGAGGTGTGCGGGGGAGATCCTCATCACCGCGGCCGCCTGGCGGATGCCCTCCGGGGTGCACCACCCGTAGCGCCGCTGCACCGCCCACAGGGCCGGGATCGACGCCGAGCGCGGCTCGGGGTAGCGGCCCACCGCCGCCTCGATCTCCTCGCGCAGGTCGGTGGGGCAATCGACCTCGTGCAGCTCGGGAATCTCGGCTGCGTCGCGCTCGGGAGGCTCGATCTCGATCTCCTCGAGGTGGCGCGCAGGATCCTGATACCCCCCGTCCGTCACCGGTCGACCCCCCCGAGGATCGGGTCGAGCATCGCGACGTTTTGGACCAGGTCCGCGACGTAGCCGTCCAGGCTCATGTCGCGCAGGGACTGCAAATTCACGAACGAGGGATCGCGGATGTGGACGCGGGCCGGCTTCGCCGACCCGTCGGCGACGACGAAGCAGCCCAGCTCGCCGCGGGGCGACTCGATCGCGTGGTAGGCCTCGCCCGGGGGAACGCGGTAGCCCTCAGTGACTAGCTTGAAGTGGTGGATCAGCGCCTCCAGCGAGGTGGCGAGCTCGTCGCGCGGGGGCAGCACGATCTTGCGGTCGTCGGCGAGGTACGGCCCCTCCGGGAGGCCGTCGAGCGCCTGCTCGACGATCCGCAGCGACTCCCGTATCTCCTGCAACCGCACGCGGTAGCGGTCGTAGCCGTCCCCCACCGTCCCGATCGGGATGTTGAACTCGAAGTCGCCGTAGGCGAGGTAGGGGCTCACCTTGCGCAGGTCCCAGGGCTCGCCGGTCGCGCGCAGCAGCGGACCCGTGACTCCCAGCTCCAGCATTCGCTCCCGCGACACGATCCCGACGTTCCTGGTCCGGCGCAGGAAGATCTCGTTGCGGTCGAGGATCGCCTCGTACTGGTCGAGCCGGGTCGACATCTCGGCGCAGAAGGAGCGCACCCGCTCCTCGAACCCGCGCGGGATGTCCTCGAACACGCCGCCGACCTGGAAATAGCGGGTGTGCATGCGCTGGCCGGAGGACATCTCGAACAGGTCGAGCACCTTGTCCCGGTCGCGGAACCCGTACCAGAACATCGAGATCGCGCCGAGATCGATGCATGTGGTCGCGAGCCACACCAGGTGCGAGTGGATCCGGTTCAGCTCCAGGTGGATCACCCGCAGGTACTTGGCGCGGTCCGGGATCTCCATGTCGAGCAGCCGCTCGACCGCCCCGCAGAACGCCTGCATGTTGAAGAAGTAGGACAGGTAGTCCATCCGCTCCACGAACGGGATCGCCTTCCAGTACGACTTGTCCTCGCAGTTCTTCTCGATTCCGGTGTGGAGGTAGCCGATGATCGGGCGAAGGTCCTTCACGACCTCGCCCTGAAGGCTGACCACGAGCCGCAGCACCCCGTGCGTCGCGGGATGGTGCGGCCCCATGTTGACCGTGAACAGCTCCTCCTCGGGCTCCACGCCCTCCAGCGCATCCGTCCGTTCGACCGGCGACGCGCCGACCACGTCTGCGGCGGGATCTGATGACTGGTGACTGGTGACTGGTGACTCGGTCATTCCCACCACGCCGGTGTCTCGACCTCGTTGTGCGTGAACAGGACCGGCTCGCCACCCATCGGGAAGTCGCGGCGCTGGGGCCACCCGACGTAGTCCTCGGGCATCTGGATCCGGCGCAGGTCCGGGTGGCCGCGGAACACGATCCCGAAGAAGTCGTAGACCTCGCGCTCCTGGAAGTTCGCGGTCGGGAACAGGTCCGTGCAGGAGCCGAGCTCGGGCAGCTCCTCGCCGCCGGGATCCGCGAGCGCCGCCTTCACGCGCAAACGCTCCACCCGGGCCATGCAGAGGAGCTCGTAGTGGACGCCGAAGCGGGGCTCGGCCGGGAGGTAGTCCGCGCCGTGCACGCTGGAGAGGAAGCGGTACTCCTGACCGGGCGTGTCGCGGAGCCACCCCAGCACGTCGACGACGTGCTCCGGGTTGACGACGAGGGCGCCCTGCTCGTGCTCGTAGTAGGTGCCGAGCACCGAGCCCTCGAACCTCCGGTTCAGCTCCTGCGCGATCAGCTCGAGGCCGGGAGCGTCAGGCATCGGACGCCTCCCCGCCGTTCGTGGTCGGGAGGCCGACGGCGGGCTCGCCTCCTGTCGGCGGGGTGAGCGAGCCGGCGGGCGGCTTGCGGGCCCACTCCTCGGTGCCGATCGCGTTGTAGCGCTGGCGCCACCCGAGGTCCGGGTTGCCCTGGATCAACCGCTGGAGCTTGAGGATGCCGTGCATCAGCGCCTCGGGGCGGGGTGGGCAACCGGGGATGTGGATGTCCACGGGCACGAACTTGTCGGCGCCCTGGACGACCGCGTAGTTGGCGAACATCCCGCCCGACGAGGAGCACGCGCCCATCGCCAGCACCCACTTCGGCTCCAGCATCTGGTCGTAGATCCGGCGGATGACCGGGGCCATCTTGAGCGCCACCCGGCCGGAGAGGATCAGCATGTCGGCCTGCCGCGGAGAGGCGCGGAAGACCTCGGCGCCGTAGCGCGCCGTGTCGTAGCGCGATCCGACCATCGCCATCATCTCGATCGCACAGCACGCGAGCCCGAAGGTCGCCGGCCACATCGCGTTCGAGCGCGCCCAGCTCAGCGCCTTCTCGAGCGTGGTCGCGAGCAGCCGCTCCTCGACGTGGGCCTCGAGGTCGCGGCCCTCGAGCTCGCCGCTCAGCAGCTCCCGGGCGCGGAGCTGGCGGACGCGCAGCTCCTCAGCGGTTCGCGGCTGCTCCAGGGGGGTGAACTCGCGAAGCTTCTCTCGCTTTATCTCCAATCGAGGGCTCCCCTTCGCCACGCGTAGACGAACGCGACGATCAAGAGGGCGACGAAGACGAGGATCTCCACGAGGACGAACACGCTGTCGGCCGCCTTCAGGATCACCCCGACGGGGTAGAGGAAGACGACCTCGATGTCGAAGAGGATGAACAGCATCGCGACCATGTAGAAGCTGATCCCGAAGCGAAACGTCTTCGACACCTCGCTGGGAAGCCCGCACTCGTAGGGCTCATCCTTGGCCGGATTGGGGCGCTGCGGGCCGAGGAACTTGTTCAGCGTCGCGAACGCTGCTCCCACGATGATGCCGAGGCCGGCGAAGACGATCACGGGGAGATAGCTCTGCAGCAAAGCGCTGCTGTTATACACCAACTTTGTGGCAGAGTGTTACATAGTGATTTTCCGCATCAGGGCGCGGATTTCGGGGCCCCCGGAGCCCGCCTGATCGGCCGCTGGTGGACACTCTGCATCTGGTCCTCGGGGTCGCGGTAATCGCCCTCAACCTGCTCGCCGGGGCGTGGGGGGGGATCGCGTGGCTTCGCCAGCGCCCCTCCGTCAGCTTCTGGTACGTCCTCCGCGCCGCGCAGGTCGCCGTCGTGGTTCAGGTCCTCGCCGGCGGGGTCCTCGTCCTGCTCGGCGAGGAGGCGACCGGGGCGCTGCACTACATATACGGGCTCGCGCCGCTGCTCGTCTCCTTGCTCGCCGAGGCGGCGCGGGCGGGCGCCGCCGAGCGCGAGCTGGGCGCGGCCGAGTTCCAGTCGTTTCCCCGCGAGCGCCAGCGCCACGTCGCGCTCGCCATCGTGCGCCGCGAGATGGGGATCATGGCCCTGTCCGCGCTGGTGATCTTCTTCCTCTCGCTGAGGGCGGCGGGGACGAGCACGGCGTTCTAGGGCGAAGGGTCCACGGGCGCGGTCGGTGATCCCCGGCGGTTGCGCTTCGCATGACGGAGGGGCAAGCACGGGGAGCAGTCGGCGACGAGTGTGCGGTTCTCGACGCCGAGTCGGCCCCGCCTCGTGCGGGTCGTTCGTCCTTGGCCGACGCTACGGCGCCTCGCCGAGCCCCATGTACGAGCCCTCGTAGAACACCAGCGGGTCCCCGTCGCCGGCGACGACGTCGAGGACCGCCCCGGTGACGATCACGTGGTCGCCGCCCGCGAGCACGTCGCGGAGCTCGCACGCGACCCACGCGACGCCGCCCTCGAGCGCGGGGATCCCGTTGCGCTCGCGCCATCCGATCCCCTCCCACTTCTCGTGCATCTCGACCTTGGTGGAGAACGAGCGCGCGACGTCGGCCTGATCGGCCGCGAGCACGTTGACGCCGAACAGCCCGGCGTGCTCGACGGCCCGCAGCGTGCGCGAGTCGCGGTCGAGGCACGCGAGCATCAGGGGCGGGTCGAGCGAGAGCGAGGACACCGCGTTCGCGGTCAGCCCCGAGTGTCCTCCGGGGCCGAACGCGGTCACCACCGTGACCCCGGTCGGAAGGCGGGACATCGCGCGGCGAAACGCCTCCGGAGTGATCCCGTCGGGAGCTCCGGCGGTCGGCTCGGGCGCTGGCGCAGCCATCCGGTGAGACTTTATGATCCCGCCCGCGTGCGCCCCGTCCTGGTCTTCATCTCGGTCGCAGCGATGCTCTCGCTCGCCGCATGCGGGTCCGAGGGGATCTCGGTCCCCGAGGACGACTCCACGCACGAGGGCGCGGTCCTGTTCGCGGAGCGCTGCTCCGGCTGTCACACCCTCCAGGCCGCCGGCACTCAGGGGTCGGGCAACCGCTCGCTCCGCAATCAGGGCCCCAACTTCGACCAGCGCGTGGTGAGCTACGAGGATGCGCTGTTCGCGATCCGCAACGGCGGCTTCTCCGGCGCGATCATGCCGCAGAACATCGTCGTCGGCGACGACGCCGACGCCGTCGCGGCCTTCCTCGAGGAATGGTCGGGCGGCGACGTCGAGGAGCCGACGCAGCCCGGCCAGGGCGAGTAGAGACGGGCCCGGGAGCTCGGGCGTGCTCGACCTGAACCGGATTCGCGACGACCCCGAGGCGGTGAAGGCGGCGCTCGCCCGCCGCGGTGAGGCGGCCGCCGTCGACGAGCTTCTGCGGCTCGACCAGCGCCGCCGCGATCTGCTGCCTGAGGTCGAGGGCCGCAGAGCGCGCCAGAACGTGGCCTCGGACGCGATCGCCGAGGCGAAGCGCGAGGGCCGTGACGCCGAGACGGGGATCGCCGAGATGCGCCAGCTGGCCGCGGAGATCAAGCGGCTCGAAGGCGAGCTGACCGAGGTCGAGCGGGAGCGCGACGAGCTGGCGCTCACGCTGCCGAACCTCCCCGACGCTGATGCCCCCGAAGGGGAGACGGAGGAGGACGCCGCCGTGGTGCGCGAGGTCGGGAAGCGACCCTCGTTCGACTTCGAGGTCCGCGACCACGTGGAGCTGGGGGAGCGCTGGGGGCTGATCGACATGGAGCGCGCCGCGCGTGTCTCAGGCTCGCGCTTCGCCTACCTGATGGGCGACCTGGTCGCAGTCGAGATGGCGCTGGTGCGCTTCGCGCTCGGGTTGCTGTCGGCCGAGGGCTTCACGCCGGCGGTCCCGCCGGTGCTGGTCCGCGAGCGCGCGCTCGAGGGGACCGGGATCTTCCCCGGCGAGCGGGAGATGATCTACGAGGTCCCTCGCGACGACCTCTTCCTGGTCGGGACCTCGGAGGTCTCGCTGGCCGCGCTGCACATGGACGAGATCCTCCCTGCGGAGGAGGTCCCGCGCCGCTACGCGGGCTTCTCCACCTGCTTTCGGCGCGAGGCGGGCGCGGCGGGCAAGGACACCCGCGGGATCTTCCGCGTTCACCAGTTCGACAAGGTCGAGATGTTCTCGTTCGTGGAGCCCGAGGGCTCACGCGAGGAGCACGAGTGCCTGCTCGCGCTCCAGGAGCGGATCCTCCAGGCGCTCGAGATCCCCTACCGGGTCGTCGACATCGCCGCCGGCGACCTCGGCGCCGCCGCGGCGCGCAAGTTCGACTGCGAGGGGTGGATCCCGAGCCAGCAGCGCTACCGGGAGCTGACCTCGTGCTCGAACACGACCGACTTCCAGGCGCGCCGGCTGGGGTGCCGCTACCGGCCCGCCGAGGGCGCCGCCCCGGTCCACCTGCACACGCTGAACGGGACCGCGGTCGCGGTGGGGCGGACCCTAATCGCGATCATGGAGAACCGTCAGGACGCCGAGGAGCGGATCTCGATCCCCGCCGCGCTCACGGAGCACGGGGCGCCGACCGCGATCCCCGCCGCGTAGCGACTACTCGTCTTCGGCTTCCCCGCCGCCCTCGTCGAGCTGAAGCGCCGCCGAGTTGATGCAGTAACGCTGCCCGGTCGGGTCGGGGCCGTCCTCGAACACGTGCCCGAGGTGGCTGCCGCAGCGCGCGCAGGCGACCTCCGTGCGCCGCATCATCAGGCTGTTGTCCGGGCGGGTGATCACGTTCTCGTCCTCCACCGGGTCCCAGAAGCTCGGCCATCCGGTCCCGGAGTCGAACTTTGTGTCGGAGCTGAACAGCTCGAGCCCGCATCCCGCGCAGCGGTACATCCCGTCCTCCTTGACATCGTGGTAGATGCCGGTGAACGGGGCCTCCGTGCCGGCCTCGCGCAGGATCTCGTACTGCTCGGGAGTGAGCTCCGCTCGCCATTCCTCCTCGGTTTTGTCCAGCTTCTCCATGTCCCCCTTTATAGAGAATCGGGTGTGCTTAGTATCGGCGCCCTGTGGCCGATGCCTTTTTCGAGACCGACGGCGAGCGCTTCGTCCCCACGGAGCTCACCCGCGGCCCGTGGGACCCCGACGCCCAGCACGCGGGGCCGCCGGCGGCACTGCTGGGCCGGGCGATCGAGCGGCTGGGCGGGGAACCCGATGGCCAGGTAGGCCGGGTCACCTACGAGATCCTGCGCCCGGTGCCGATTGCGCCGCTCACGGTCGAGGCGCGGGTGCTTCGCCCGGGTCGCCGCGTCGAGCTGATCGAGGCGCGGCTCGGCGATGTGGAGGGCGAGGTGATGCGGGGAACCGCGTGGCGGTTCCGCGCCGATCCCGTCGAGCTTCCGCCCGGGGTGGTGAGCGAGCAGGCTCCACCGGGACCCGAGGCGGGCGAGCCGACCGACTTCTTCCCCACCGGACAGAGCGTCGGGTACCACACGGCGATGGAGTACCGGTTCGTCGCCGGCGCCTTCCTCGAGCCCGGCCCCGCCACGGTGTGGATGCGGATGCGCCATCCGCTCCTCGCGGGGGAGGAGCCGTCCCCGCTCCAGCGCGTGTTGATCGCCGCCGACTCGGGCAACGGCGTCAGCGCGAGCCTCGACTGGCGGCGCTACCTGTTCATCAACGTCGATCTCACCGTGCAGCTCCACCGCCTCCCGGAGGGCGAGTGGGTGTGCCTCGACGCGGTCACGATCCCCGAGCCGACCGGCATCGGCCTCGCTGACACGGCGCTGTACGACGAGCGCGCGCCGATCGGCCGCGCGACGCAGACCCTGCTCGTCGGCGAGCGCTCCGGCTGAGCCCTGGCATGGAGCGGCGCTTGTCAACCCCCACTCGGCCGGCTACGACTGAGTCGCCGCGTGGATCGTCGCCTCGATCTCAGCCCGCCGAGAGGCTGGAGCTCGCCGCTCGCGGGGCTCGATGCAGTCCTACGTCCGCAGCCGGACCGGCAGCGTCTTGAGCTGGTTGATGAAAGGCGACTCGACGTACTCGGCTGTGCCGGTCGCTTCCATGCTCGGGAAGCGCGCGAGCGTCTCCTCGAACAGGATTCGGAGCTCGAGGCGCGCGAGCGCGGCACCCAGGCAAAAGTGCCGGCCGCCGGCGCCGAAGGCCTGGTGCTCGGGGTTGCGGGTGACGTCGAAGCGGTTGGGATCGTCGTAGCGGGACTCGTCGCGATTGGAGGACACGTACCACATCACGACCTTCTCGCCCTCGCGGATCGGCTGTCCGCCCAGCTCGGTGTCGTGCGTCGTGGTGCGGCGGAAATGCGCGAAGGCGGGGAACAGTCGCAGTGACTCCTCGACCGCGCCGGGGATGAGCGACGGGTCGTCGAGCAGGAGTTGCCGCTGATCGAGGTGGTCCATGAGCGCCCGCATGCCGCTGCAGTACGTCGCCTTCGTGCTGTCGTTGCCGGCAGCGACGAGGAGGAAGAACCCCATCACGATCTCGTGCTCCTCGAGTCGCTGGCCGTCGATGTCGGCGTGGACGAGCACGCTCGTAAGGTCGTCGTTGGGCCGCTCGCGGCGCTCGGCTATGAGCCGCCGGCAGCGGTCGAAGATCTCAGGCACATCCCGCTCCATGACGGCCTCGACGCCGTTCGGGTTGAGGTCGGGATCGCTTGCGCCGAGCGTGGCGTTCATCAGCCGCGCCCAGATCTCGTCGTCCTCGGGCGGGATTCCCATGAAGCTGCCGATCACGCGCGAGACGACCGGCTGCGCGATGTCGGTGACGAGGTCGCACGTCTCCCGCCCGGCAAGACCGTCCAGTACGCCGACGGTGATCGCTCGGATCGCGCCCTCGTGCTCCGCGATCCGCTTCGGCGTGAACCCGCGCTGAAACAGCGCCTTGAGCCGGTCGTGCTTCGGCGGGTCCATGCCGATGAACATCGCCCGCACCAGCTCGAGCGGCATGATCGCGTGGGTCAGCGCCGTCACGCCGCCGAGCTCCGACGAGTACGTCTCCCAATCGCGGCTGACCGTGTGCACGTCGTCGGCCCTCGTGACCGACCACAACCCCGCCTCCTCGGGGAATTCGGGCATCCGAGCCGTCCAGTGGACCGGGCATTCCGCGCGCAGCCGCTTGAAGAGTTCATGCGGTGGCCCGTCCTGCCAATGCTCCGGCTCGGTGACGAGCACCTCCTCGAGGGGAGCTCGGTTAACGGAGACAGGAACCTCGGGGTGCGGTCGCACGACGCCGCAAACCCTATTGGAGGACGTCCTGTCACCCGTTCTGGCCCAGGAACTGCTCGCGCAGGCGCCGAGCCCGGCGACGCTCAGGCGGGCTTCCGTGCCCTGACGATCGCCGAGCCGGCGTGCTCGTGGACGCGATGCGTCTCGGTGATCTCGACGCCCTCGAACCCCGCGGCGGTCAGCTCGCGGCGAAAGCTCTCCTCCGTGAGCGCGCCGGCGATGCACCCGGTCCACCGCTGCATGTCGCGGCGGGTCGCCTCGTCCATCTCGGGGTCGGCGACGATGTCTGTGACCGCGAAGCGCCCGCCCGGGCGAAGGACCCGCGCTGCTTCGCGGAGGACCGCCCGCTTGTCGGCCGAGAGGTTGATCACGCAGTTGCTGATGATCACGTCAACCGATCCGTCGGGGAGCGGGACCTCCTCGATCGTGCCCTCGAGCCATTCGACGTTATCGACACCGGCCTTGCGCTGGTTCTCGCGGGCGAGTGACAGCATCTCATCGGTCATGTCGAGGCCGTAGGCCCTCCCGCTCGCGCCGACGCGCTCGGCCGAGAGCAGGACGTCGAGCCCGCCTCCGGAGCCGAGGTCGAGGACCACCTCGCCCTCTCGCAGCTCGGCGACGGCGGTGGGGTTGCCGCATCCGAGCGGGGTGCTGCTTGGGCCGCAGCCACAGCCGTCCCCGCAGCCGCAACCCTCGCTGGCGCCGGTCGTGGCCGCCGCCGCATAGCGCTTGCGCACCGCGTCGCGGATCTGATTGGCATCTTGGGCGATAGCGCTCACGTGTCCTCCTTGGTCGCCGTGACGATCTCGGTTGGAAACAGCATCTGCGCGAGGTACTCGCGCCTCACATCCACGAAGCCAAGCTCCTCGAGCACCGGCGCGGCGAGGACCCCGCGACAGTTCGCGGTCAACACGATGCCTCTCGCGTACGCCCAGTCCCAGATCCGGTGGGAACGGCGCTCCCCCTTGGTCATGTTGGAGAGCACGATGCGACCGCCCGGACGCAGCATGCGCGTGAACTCCGCCAGCGCGCTCGGGATCTCATCGCGCGGCAGCAGGTCGAGCATGTAGCTGTTGACGAGGAGGTCGAAGGAATGCGAGGGAAGCGGGAGCTCGAGGGCACTCGCAGCGAGCAGTTCGACGCTGTCCTGAAGTGCGGCGTTCTGAAGCCGCCGCCGCGTCTGCTTGAGCATTCCCGCCGAGGGCTCGACCCCGACGGTCCGCCCGCCGCCGCTTGCCTGGGCGAGGCGCACCAGCTGCACGCCGGTTCCGGTAGCGACCTCGAGCACGTCGTCGTCCGGCCGAAGTGCCGCCAATTCGAGCACGCGTCGGCGCGCCCTCGACTCGGTCAACCTCGCCCATACCTCATACACGGGGGCAAGGCGCGTGTACATGCCGGGCACCTGCTCTGGCGCGGCCCTGACCTCGAGGATCTCCTCGCGCCGGGAAGCCGTCGTCGGGTCTAGTGCTTCAGCCATCCGCTCAGCTCCTCGAGCGCGTCGGACTCGACGTAGTAGTAGGCCCAGAGCCCGCGCCGCTCGGAACCGACGATGCCGGCCTCGCGTAGCACCTTGAGGTGATGGGAGACCGTCGGCTGGGAGAGGTCGAAGAGGGGGACGAGCTCGCACACGCAGACCTTGCCGGCGTGCTTTCGCAGCACGTCGACGAGCTGCATCCGGATCGGGTCGCCGAGGGCCTTTGCGACGTGGCCCATCCGCTCGGCCGCCTCCCGCGCGATGTCGGGGTAGACGACCGGCTCGCAGCACGGCTGGCCCACGGGGCGCTTCTGCTTCGGCGCGAGCTCCAGATCGACAGCCATCTATCTACATATATCAATTGAAATGACGGATGTCAATGGAATACCATCGGAGTGGACTGGCTCCGAAGGGGCAGGAGGAGGACCGAGATGGCGATCCGACAACTCGACCCGGCGACCCGGGAGCACCTCGACCGAGGCCTCGACTCACTGAAGGAGGAGTTCTCCGGAATCTTCTCGGGTGAGACGATTGAGCGCTATGTGGAGGAGTCGCTGGACTCGCTTCAGAACGTCCGCTTCGAGGACTTCGTTCCGCTGTTCGTCCACCGCTTCGCGCGCGAGCGGCTTCGCGCCCTCGCCCAGGTGGAGGGCACGATGACCAAGCAGGTGCCCGAGGTGCTGTTCGTGTGCGTGCAGAACGCGGGCCGCAGCCAGATGGCCGCCGGGCTGATGGACAAGCTGGGCGGGGGACGGGTTCACGTCCGCTCGGCCGGCAGCGAGCCCGCCGACCAGATCAACCCAGCCGTGCGCGAGGCGATGGCCGAGGTCGGCGTCGATCTGGAGAAGGAGTTCCCCAAGCCGCTCACTGACGAGGTCGTCCGGGCGGCTGACGCGGTGATCACGATGGGCTGCGGCGACGCGTGCCCGATCTACCCCGGGAAGCGGTACGAGGACTGGGAGCTCGACGATCCCGCGGACCAGGACCTCGACGGCGTGCGCCGGATCCGCGACGAGATCCGCGGACGGATCGAGGAGCTGCTCGCCGAGGTGGCGCCGGACGAGCCGCGTGGGCCGTCCTAGCCTCGCGCGGCGCGCGCTCGCCGAGGGCCTCGCCGCGTTCGCGCTCGTCTTCGCGGGGTGCGGCGCGATCGTCACCGACGCCGCCTACGACGGCGCCCTCGGGACGATCGGGATCGCGCTCACCTTCGGCCTCGTGGTCATGGCGATGGTGTAC
>JBOGZH010000170.1:0-2803 GCA_050697095.1 Solirubrobacterales bacterium | reverse complement strand
AGCTCCGCGAGCAGTCGCTCCTCGACCGTTGCGCCCGCCTCGACGGGCGCTCCGAGCTGCTCCTGATCCTCGGTCACGGCCATGGCCCGAGCATAGCCACGCCCGCGGCGGGGCTGGTGGTGGTGCCTCTAGCCTCCGGCCGAGGAAGGCCCTCTCTTCGGCCGCAGCTCGCGGACGCGCTCTTCGGGTGGCGCGTAGCCGCGCGCCTCGGCGAGCTGGCGCTCGAGCTCCCCGATCCGCTCCGACAGCCCCTTGATCGCGTCGGCAACCGGGTCGGGGAGGTGGATCCAGTCCGTATCCGGCCCCTCGACCTTGCTTCCCTCGATCCGGACGGGATGGCCGGGGTTGCCGACCACCGTCGAGTTCGGGGGGACGTCCTGGATCACCACCGTGTTCGCACCGATCTTCGCTCCGTGGCCGACCTCGATCGGGCCCAGCAGCTTCGCCCCCGACCCCACCGTGACGTTGTCGCCGACGGTCGGGTGGCGCTTCCCGCGCGCGAACCCCGTCCCGCCGAGGGTCACTCCCTGGTACAGAGTCACCCGGTCGCCGATCTCGGCGGTCTCGCCGATCACGACGCCGGACCCGTGGTCGATGAAGAAGTCGTCACCGATCCGCGCCGCGGGGTGGATCTCGATCCCGGTCACCGCACGGCTCGCGTACGAGAGCGCCATCGGGAGCGCCGGCACGTCGGTCTCGTGCAGGGCGTGGGCGACCCGGTGCGAGAGCAGGGCTTGCACCCCGCCCCAGCTCGCGAGGATCTGGAACGTCCCGGCCCCGCGCGCCGCGGGGTCGCGGTCGCGAGCGGCGCCGACGTCGGCGCGGATCTCGCCGACGACGCGCCGTAGCGTCCCTAGGCCGAGCATGGACTAAGCGTAATGACACTCGTCACCGTCAGGGGTGGGATCCGTTGCGATCAGCGACTCAGGCGTGGAGTCCACGGGGGTACCCTCCATCCCAGGTGGAGCGCACCGCTTGGACCGACGAGCGCCTCGACGATCTCGCGCGACGGATGGACGCGGGGTTCGAACGCGTGGACGGCGACATCCGCGAGCTCCGCGCCGAGATCCGGGAGATGCGTACGGAGCTGCGCACCGAAATCGCCGGCGCTCGCGACGTGACGAAAGGTGAGATCACCGGACTACGTGGCGAGATCGACGCTCTCCGGGTCACCCTGATCCGGGTCGGCGGCGGGATGATGGCCGGCCTCGTCGGTGTGATCGGCGCCGTACTGCTCGGCGGCTAGCGCTACGGCGCGAAGAACGGCAGCGACATGTAGCGTTCGCCGCCGTCGGGGACGATCGCGACGATCCGCTTCCCGGCCATCTCCCGCCGCGACGCCAGGTCGAGGGCCGCGCTGAGCGCCGCCCCCGCGGAGATCCCGACCAGAAGGCCCTCGCGCGTGGCGGCGAGCCGCGCGGTGTCGATCGCGACCTCGTCCTCGATCGACATCACCTCGTCGATCACCTCGCTGTCGAGGACCTCGGGCACGAACCCCGGTCCGATCCCCTGGATCTTGTGCGGCCCGGGGGCCTCCCCCGAGAGGACCGCCGAGCTCGCCGGCTCCACCCCGACGATCTGGATCCCGGGGCGGCGCTCCTTCAGCATCTGCCCCACGCCGGTGATGGTCCCGCCCGTCCCGACCCCGCATACGAACGCGTCCACCTCGCCGTCGAGATCGCGCCAGATCTCCTCCGCGGTCGTGCGCCGGTGAATCTCCGGGTTGGCGGGATTGTTGAACTGCTGCGGCATGAAAGCGTTCTCCGTCGAGGCGACGATCTCCCGCGCCAGCTCCACGGACTCGTTCATGCCCCCGAGCGACGGGGTCTCGCGGACCACCGCGCCGTAGGTGCGAAGCAGCGCCGAGCGCTCCTTGCCCATCCCCTCGGGCAGGGTGAGGATGCAGCGGTAGCTGCGCGCGGCGCACACCATCGCGAGCGCGATGCCGGTGTTCCCGCTCGTCGGCTCGACCACCACCGACCGCCCCGGCTCGATCCGTCCCTCCGCCTCGGCGGCGTCGATCATCGACACCCCGATTCGGTCCTTGACCGACCCGCCGGGATTGAAGTACTCCAGCTTCGCGACCACCTCGGCGCCGAGCCCCTCCCCGAGCCGCCTCACGGCGACGAGCGGCGTGTTGCCCACGACCTCGGACGCCTGGGCCCCGATCCGGCTCTGTGACGCGGTGCGCGCGGCCATTGGGCACCAACCTACTCGGAATAGGGGCGGGAGCGGGACGTGTTCCGATGTTTGCAGCGCTGAGGGCCGGGAAGGCGACCATGGAGCTAAGAAAGGAAGCGAGATGAGCATCATCGACAAGCTCACCGGACGAGCGAGGAAGGCGGCGGGCGACCTCAAGGGCGACGCGAAGCTTCGCCGCGAGGGCCGTCAGGAGGAGCGCAAGGGCGAGGCCAAGGAGGAGCGCGACCGCGCCCATGAGAAGGCCGACGAGAAGGCCGCCGAGGTCGAGAACCTCGAGCGCAAGACCTGACGCGCACCGCACCCCTCTTTCCCCGGGCCCGGCCCTCGCGGCCGGGCCCGGCGCGGCTCGTGGTCGGGCGGACCGCTAGATGTGGTACGTCCTGCCGCGTGTCACTGAGGGACACCGCGCGAACCGGTCAGGAGGCCGGAACTCGCTTTCCCATGCGCGATCCGGCCGATTCGGCGCCAGCGTCGTTTCCGTCGGTGTCGGGTGGTGACACGCCAGCCATTGACGTCTCGTTGACGCCGAGCGCTGCCTCGAGCGCCTCCTCGACGCCCTCGAACGCGTCGGCGAACAGGTGGCTGTACAACGCCGTGGTGC
>JBOGZH010000169.1:0-8904 GCA_050697095.1 Solirubrobacterales bacterium | reverse complement strand
GCCGTGGAGGACGCGCTCGCGCAGCGCCGGGTCGCCGGTTGCGGCCCTGAGCGTTTCGCCGACCAGCTCGAGGGCACGCGCGCTCGCGGGATGGCCGGCGTCGCGGGCGCCCGCCTCGGTGGCCTCGACGACTGCGCCCGTCGCTTCGCGCTCTCGCTCGGCGGCGGCGCGCCATTTGGCCGCTCCCTCGTCCTTCCCCTCGAGCGCCCGGCCCTGGGCGTCCTCGAGCTGGCGGCTGGCCTCGGCGAACTCCTCCACCCGTGCCGGTGCGGTGAGCGCGGCTCGGTTGATCAGCCAGGCCGCGACGGTGGGGCGCCGCAGCTTCTTCACCCTGCCGGCCTCGTCGCGGTCGCCGGCGGCGCGCAGGTCCTTGGCGAGCTGATCTCGCCCGGCGACGAACCCTTCCGGGTGCTCGCGGTAGAGCTCGTCCAGGCGGTCGTCGGATGCGGCTGTGCTCTTCTCCACGGCTGCGCCTGCGAGATTAGCCTGCCATTCAGGCCGGCTCGGGGGCGGGCTGCACGTCGGCCAGCTCGAGGGTGTCCGCGGAGGCGTCCTGTCGTCTCGACAGGGCGAGGAAGGGAAGCCCCACGGCCGCGATGCCCGCCCCCATCAGATACGACGGGGCGTACCCCCACACGTCGGCGGCCCGGCCGAGCACCGGCTGGGCCCACACCCCGCCGCTGGAGTCCATCATCGAGTCGAACGAGAGGATCGTCGCCCGCTGTCGCGACGGGATCAGGCCGTTGAGGTAGGTCTGGCGAATCGGCATCGGGGCCGCGAACAGCAGCCCCCAGACGACGATCAGGCCAATCACCGCCCAGAAGCTCTCGAAGACTCCGATCAGCCCGAGGGTCATCACGCTGAGCGCCGCCATCGCGATCAGCGCCGAGGTGCGGCGGTGAAACAGCCGGCGGATCCGGGGCGCCGCCACTCCACCGAGGATCTGCGCGCCCGCGACGATCGCCGCCACCAGGCCGGCGATCTGGTAGGCCTCAGGGTCGCCGTAGAGCTCCAGCAGGTACGGCTGCAGGGCGTAGAAGGCGTAGATGCCGACGCCGCCGGTGAACAGGGCCTCGACCATCAGCCACTTGACGGCGGGCACCCGCCAGCCGTATTCGATCGAGGCTGAGGCGACCTTACGCATCTCGGTCAGCGGCCGACCGCCCTTCTCGGGGGTGAACCCGATGTCGTGCATGAGCCTGAACGCGACCACGAACATCACCGCCAGGACGACGCCGCGGAGCACGAACGGCACTCCCAGGCTGGTCACCTGGGCGATGAATCCCCCCGCGACCGAGCCGGTGAGCATCGCCGCTCCCGTGACCACCTGGCCGCGTCCGAACACCGACTCCATCTCGCCCGTGAAGCCCGTCGCGGTGAGCGCATCGACCAGCCACGCCTCGACCGCCCCGGAGAAGAAGGTGAACCCGAGCCCGAGCAGAAGCGAGGCCACCGCCCACTGCCAAAACGGCGCCTCGACCTGCCACAGCAGCACATAGAGCAACGTCGACGCGGTCAGCGTCACCGTGCCGAGCAGATACGAGGTCCGCCGCCCGATGGTGTCGGCGACGATCCCGGTCGGCACCTCGAACAGCACCATCCCACCGGTGAAGAAGGCGTTGGCTGCGAACGCCTCCAGGTTCGAAAGCCCGGCGTCGAGCAGGAAGATCGTGTTGATCCCCCAGATGAACGACGCCGCCAGCGTGTTCCCGAGCAGGAGCAGGAGGTAGGTGCGCTGGATGGAGCGGGGGGTCGGCATGAAATCAGTCAAGCAGGAGGCGGAGAAGCGCAGGGCCCGCGCCGCGCAGCGATTCGGGGAGGCTTAGTCCGGGTAGCTCAGCTGCTCCTCCCAGTCCGGCGGGCGCCCCTCCGGGGTGAGGTCGAACAGGGTCCACAGCGGCTCGATCGTGCCGACGTGGCGGGGATCCTGCCCGGGGTCGGTGGGCGCGTAGAGGAGCTCCGAGCCCCAGAAGTGGCGGATCGCCTCGCCATCGCGGTGGAACACGTTCAGCATCGGCATCTGCGATCCGTCCGCCGTTTCCGACCGGTAGTCGCGGTTGTAGGTGTTGTCGGCCGAGGACAGCATCCGCAGCCGGCGCCACCCGCGCTCCTCGGCGAAGGTGAGGATGCGCTCCACCGGGGCCTTCGCGACCACCGCGAGGTTGAGGCGCTGGCCGACATGGTCCGCGGCCCCGTCGAGCTGATCGAGCAGCGCCGTGCACGACGGGCACGGACCCTCCGCGAGCGGCAGCAGCGCCGTCTCGCCGCTCGCGGGTCCCGGCCGCACGTCCTCCGGGTGGCGCGGGAACATGAAGCTGTAGATCGCGAGCGAGTCCCTGCCGGGCGCGAACAGCTGCGACAACCTCACCTCCGTCGGCGCCCCGTCCGCTCCGGCGCCCTGGAAGGCGTAGTCCTCCGGGACCGCCCCGCCGGGCGGCAGCTCCCGCCTCGCGGCGGCTTCCGCCTCCATGGCACGGCGCAGCTCGATCTCCTGCTCGAGCAGCCGATCGCGCGCCGCCCGGTACTCGGCCGACTCTCCTGGGAATGTGGTGGTCATCGTTTCTCCTCTCTTTGTTCGATCGCGAACGTGTTGCCGTCGGGATCCTTGAACCATGCGACCCTGCCGTCGCCGAGCTCGTGGATCCCCTTCTCGTCGGTCTTCAGCGAAGGGTCGTCGAAGCGCTCGAACGCCACACCGTTGGCGCTGAGCTCGTCGACCACCTGCTCGAGCTCGGCCACGTGCCACGGGCCAGCGTCGCGGTCGCCTTGCCGGCGTGAGCGGAGGACGCATAGACGTGCAGGGAGGTGTCGCCCCCGCACGCATAAAGCCGGCTCTCGTCGGACTGATCCTCCCCCGCGGATAGGCCGAGCCTCTCCTCGTAGAACTCCGCCGCACGGGCAAGGTCGGAGACCGCGACCGACGTCCTCACCTTGTAGCTGCTCAAGCTCATTCGTTTCCTCCTTGGGAGGTGTTCCTTCCTCCGACTATGGCTTCTCGCATGTAAGGACCGCTGAGCGGGGCAAAACTCACCGGTGACGGTTGTGACGAACTGGGCCCACGCTGGCGACGGTCGCGTCGCGATGCGGTTGCCACGCGTGCACGCATCTCGTGAACGATCGACCGCGTGGAGCGGGCAACTGCCGAGCGCGCAGAGCCCGGGCATCCACGTCCCCTCGAGTGGCGCTTCGCGGCGCTCGGCGGTGCGACGGCGGGCCTCACGGCAGCGCCATTCATCGCCCTCGACTCGCCGGGGACCGCCGCGCTCGCGGTGGCCGTCGCCGGCGCTCTGGCACTCGCCGCCGCGCGACCCCGCCGGGGTCGGATCGGCGCCTGCATTTGGTTGAGTCTGGTCGCGCTGCTCGCCGCCGCCGTGGGCCTGGTCGTGGGGACGGAGCGGTTGGCGGCGATCGATGCGAGCGCGCTCGAGGCGCGGGACGGCAGCCGCGCCACCGCTCGCGGCTTCGTCACCGCCGTCCCGCGGCGCTCCGACGGAACGGTCTCGGTCCGGATCGAGACCGCCGCCGGCGGAGTCCTCGTCGAGTCCCCCGAGCCGGTCGCGGAGTTGCCGGTCGGCCGCGAGGTGCGTGCCACGGGAACGCTGCGCGAGCCGGCCCCATGGCAGTCGGCCTACCTGGAGCGCCACGGGATCGGCGAGGTCCTGAAGGCGGAGCGGATCGAGCTGACCGGGAGGCGCCGGGGCGGGGTGTCCGCGCTCGCCGACCGCGTTCGCGACCGGGCCGAGGAGGCCCTGGAGCGCGGGATGGACGAGCGCGAGGCGGCGCTTGCGCGCGGCTTCGTCCTCGGGCAGGACGATCGGATCGACGCGGCGACGGTCGACGACTTCAAGCGTTCGGGTCTGGCGCACCTGCTCGCGGTCAGCGGGCAGAACGTGATTCTTCTCGCTCTTCTCGCGATGCCGCTGCTCGCAGCGATGAACCTCTCCCTGCGCACGCGGCTGCTCTGCGTGCTGGGGCTGATCGCGCTCTACGTGCCGGTCACCGGCGCGGGCCCCTCGATCCAGCGCGCCGGGGTGATGGGCGCCGCCGGGATCGTCGCCGCGCTCGCCGGCCGTCCACGGTCACGCTGGTACGCCCTGTTGCTCGCGGCGCTTGTCACGCTGGCCGCCAACCCGCGAGCGAGCGGCGACATCGGCTGGCAGCTCAGCTTCGCGGCGGTGATCGGAATCCTGCTGTGGACGGAGAGCATCAGCGGATGGCTGCTTCACCGCCTGGGGGAGCGGCGGACGGCCGGTCCGGTGTCGTGGCGGCGGGGGTTGGCGGACGGCGCAGCGATGACGATCGCCGCGACGCTGGCCACCGCGCCGCTGATGGCGCATCACTTCGAGTCGGTCTCGGTCACGGCGTTGCCGGCCAACCTGCTCGCCCTCCCCGCGGTCGCACCGGTGATGTGGCTCGGGATGCTGGTCGCGATGGCGGGACAGTTCCCGGCGCTTCCCGTCGAGCCGCTCAACGCCGTCAACGCCCTCCTTATCGCATACATCGCCCAGGTCGCGCACTGGACCGCCGCGCCGGACTGGGCGCTCGCCGACCTCCGGCTCTCCGCGCCCGCCGTGCTGATCTCGTACGTCGCCCTCCTCTGCGCCGGATCGCTCGCGCGCCTGGTCTCGCGGCGCCGTCGGGGGCTCGCGCCGCGGGCGCCGATCCCCGCCCTGGGCGTGCTCGTCGCGATCGTGGGGATCGGAGCGATCGGCTGGCGCGGGGGCGAGCCGGCGGCGGCGCCGGAGGCTCGATCGTCGGTCGGCGCGCCCGGCCTCGAGATCACCGTGCTCGACGTCGGCCAGGGGGACGCGATCCTGCTCGAGCCCGCGGACGGCGAGCCCGTGCTCGTCGACACCGGGCCCCCGGGGTCCGAGATCGTCGAGCGCCTGGCCGATGAGGGGGTGGAGCGGCTCGCGGCCCTCGCGATCACCCATGACCAGCTCGATCACGCCGGGGGAGCGGGGGAGGTCCTGGCCGCGGTTCCGGTCGGCTCGCTCGTGTACGGGGACGGCGGCCGAGAGTTGCCCGGGATCGCGCGGGCCGCCGGCGCGGAGACCGCGCGACTCGCCCAGGGAGCTGCGATCGACTCGGGTGGCCTGCGCCTCGACGTCCTGTGGCCGCCGCGGGCGCTACTCACCGGCCCCGCCGCCGATCCGAACGAGCTCTCGCTCGTCCTCCTGGCGCGCTGGCGCGGCTTCTCGATGCTCCTCACCGGAGACGCCGAGGCGGAGGCCTCACCCGTGACCCCGGGACCCGTTGACGTGCTCAAGGTCGCCCACCACGGCAGCGAGGACGCCGGCCTCGAGCGGCTGCTCGACCAAACGGCCCCTCGGGCCGCCGTGATCTCGGTCGGCGAAGAGAATCCCTACGGTCATCCGGCGCCGCCGACCGTGGCGGCTCTCGACGAGCACGGGGTGCCGGTGTTGCGAACCGATCGCGACGGGGACATCGAAGTCACGGTGGCTTCCGGTGGTTGGACGGCGGCCCCGGAATGATCGCTACGCTCCGCGAACCTGGAGGCGAGCGAAAGGGGCAGGATGAAGCGCGCAGCGATCATTGCCGCAGTGGCCGCGCTGGGAATCGGCGCGGGGATCGGAGTCTCCGCCTGCGGCGGGGACGACACGACCACGACGATCATCGAGCCGCAGGGCGGCGGTGGCGGCGGCGGCGGGACGACCACGGGAACCGGTACGACCACCGGAACCGGTACGACCACGACCACCACCGACGACGACAACGGCGACGACGACAACGACGACGACGACGACGACAACTCCGGCAGCAACAGCGGTCCCGGCAGCGGATACTGATCCGGCATTCCCTTCGCGGGCTCCGCGCGGAACCGGCCGCGACGCCGAATAGACTCGGTTCATGCCGGGCGACATCAAGCCCGCGTACCTGATCGCGGGAAGCGACGAGGCAAAGATCGATGCCGCCCTGGCTCGCCTGCGGGCCCGCGCGGAGCGTGAGAGCGGGCCCGGCGCGCTCGAGGTCTTCGAGTCATCCGGGGGCGGGCCGCCCGACGCGGCGGCGCTGATCGGAGCGATCCCCGCGCTGTCGCTGACCGCGGCGCGCCGCTACCTCCTGGCCGACGGCATCCAGCGCTGGCCTGCGGGGAAGGCCACGGAGGTTGCCTCGGCCCTCGGGGACCTCGACGCCGAGACGACCGTGGTCCTCGTCGCGCGCGGGAAGGCGCCGGCGAAGCTGGGCTCCGCGGTGAAGAAGTGCGGCGGCGAGGTGCTCAAGTACGACGCTCCGCGCGAGCGCGATCTTCCGCAGCGGCTGGTTGCGGACGCGGCCGAGCGCGGCTTCCGCCTCGACGCCGCCGCCGCACGGCTCCTCGTGGAGCGAATGGGTACGAGCACCGTCCGACTCGCCAACGAGCTCGACCGGCTCGCCCTGTGGGCGGGTCCCGACGGCGAGGTTGCCCTCACAGACCTCGAGTCGATGATCGCCGACACCTCCGAGGCCGCCGCGTGGGCGCTGTCCGACGCGCTCATCGAGCGCAGTCCCGCGGAGGCGGTGCTCGCCGCGGAGCGCCTGTCGGCGCAGGGGGAGAGCGTCACCGGCCTCGTCTACGCGCTCGGGTCGCGGCTTCGCCGCGCTCACCAGGCCATGGGTCAGCTCGAGGCCGGCCGCTCGCCGAACGAGGTGACATCGGGCCTCGACATGCACCCTTACGCGGCGAAGCTGCTGGTCCGCCGCCTCCGCGGCACGTCGATTTCGGAGCTGCGGGAGGCGATCGCCGCGATCGCCGACCTCGAGATCTGGTGTCGTGGCGGCTCCGACTACGACGAGCAGGTCGCGCTCACGCTCGCCGTCCGGCGGGCCGCCGGCGCTACCTGAGCCGTGAGCGCTCTAGGCGCCGGCGCCGGCGCGGAGCCTCGCCGCGCGGCTCTTCTTGCGCGCGCCGGCGTTGGCATGAAGCGCGCCCTTCTCCACCGCCTTGTCGATCCGCGAGACGAGCAGCCGGTGCTCGCGATCGATCGCGGACGAGTCCCCGGCGGAGACCGCCTGCTCGAGGCGGCGAAAGTGCGTGCCGACCGCGCCCGTCAGGCGGCGGTTCTCGAGCCGCTCGCGCTCGGCGCGCTTTATCCGCTTTTTCTGCGAGGCGATGTTGGCCATCGGGCGGCGGGTGACTATAGATGATGGAACGCACCGAGCCTGACGGCGGCGCGCCGGATCCGCGAGACCCGGGCGCGGGCACGTTCGAGGCGGTGGTCGGCGAGCCTGTCGCCGGCCCCATGGAGCAGCCTCCGCGCGAGGCGCCGGGCCGGCTCGCGCGCTCGACGGCGTTCTTCTCCTTCGCCACGGGCCTGTCGCGGATCGCCGGCCTCGTTCGCGAGATCGTCGCCGCGGGCTACTTCGGGGTCAAGGGGCCGATGTCGGCGTTCACGATCGCCTTCCAGGTCCCGAACCTGGTCCGCAGCCTGTTCGCCGACCAGGCGATCCAGGCCGCCCTGGTGCCCGTGTTCACCGAGCACCTGGAGCGCGGCGAGAGGCGCGAGGCGTTCCGGCTCGCGTCGACCCTGATCTTCATGGTGATCCTCGTCATCGGGGCGCTGACGGCGCTGTTCATCCTCGTCGCGCCGGCGGTGATGGAGGTCTTCGCCCCGGGATTCGAGGGCCGGCTCTACGACCTCACGGTCGGGCTCTCCAGGCTCCTGTTCCCGATCCTGTTGATGCTCGGCGTCTCGGGAATGGTGGTCGGGATCCTGAACAGCTACGACCGCTTCGCCGTGTTCGCGATCGCGCCGTTCTTCTGGAACGTCGCGATCATCGCCGTCCTCGTCGGGCTCGCACCCGCGTTCCCGGAACGCGACCGGATATACGCCTATGCGATCGGGGTCCTGGTGGGGACCGCCGTGCAGCTCGCGCTGGTCGCGATCGATCTCCGCAACACGCCCTTCCGCCTCCAGCTCGTGTTCGACTGGCGCAGCCCCGCGGTGCGCCACGTGTTGGTGCTGATGCTCCCGGTGACGATCAGCCTCGGGCTGATCAACTTCAACCTCGTCATCAACAGCTTCTTCGGCACCCTGGTCTCCGACCGCGCTCCCGCGGCGATCGACAAGGCGTTCCGGATCTACATGCTTCCCCAGGGGATGTTCTCGGTCGCCGTGGCGACGGTGATCTTCCCCACCCTGTCGCGGTTCGCGGCTCGCGGCCAGTACGCGGACCTCCGCGCGACGATGACAAACGGAATGCGGCAGATCGTGCTCCTGTTGCTTCCGGCCGCCGCCGCGATCCTCGTTCTCTCCGAGCCGATGATCCGGCTTGTCTACGAGCGCGGCGAGTTCGGTCCCTCGCAGACCCAGCTCGTCGCGACCGCGCTTTTCTGGTTCGCGTTCTCGCTTCCCTTCAACGGCCTCTTCCTCCTTCTCACGAGGACGTTCTTCAGCCTCCAGCGCCCCTGGGTGCCGACCGTGATCGCGGGGGCGAACCTCGCGATCACGGCGATCGCGGCGCTCGTCCTGTACGCGCCCTTCGGGGTCGGCGGGATCGTCGCCGGTACGGCGATCGCGACCGCCGCCAGCGTCGTCGCGCAGAGCGTGATCCTGCGCAACACGCTCGGCGGGCTCGACCTCCGCCGGCTGTCCTCGAGCTGCTCGCGGATCGCCCTCGCCTCGGCGGCCCTCGCCGCGGTCTCCTACCTCGTGTGGTCGCTGCTCGACTCGACGCTCGGCGAGTCCCTCCTCGCCCAGATCGCCTCGATGACGGGGGGCCTCGCCGCGGGGCTGGTCGTCTACGCGCTCGCGACCACGGCGCTCGGCGTTCCGGAGCTGGAGCAGATCCGGCGCCTGCTGCGCGGCCGGCGCGGCTGAGATAATCGCCATCGCCGCCGACGCGAAACCCGGTGCCGGTGCTGCCTCCGCTGGCCCGGAGCGCTTCTTGATCGTGCTGAAC
>JBOGZH010000168.1:0-7812 GCA_050697095.1 Solirubrobacterales bacterium | reverse complement strand
GACCATGAACTCGACGCACGCCTCGCGGCCGGCGTCGTAGATGGCCTCCGCCTCGGCGCGCTCCATGCCCCCAGCTTCGACGCGACTCCGCGAAGCCCTGGCTTATGTCAACCGTGGCCGTGACCCTGTGCGGAGACGGGGACTGAACGGTTACGGAAACGTCTCGAATTGCAGGAAGAAGAGGCACCGCTACCGGGATTCGAACCCGGGTTTCCGGACTGAGAATCCGGCGTCCTAGTCCCCTAGACGATAGCGGCGCGCGGGCGCGATTCTAGCGGGCGATCTGCCGGGATCTGGCGGGGCGAGTGATGCGGCTGGTGGGATTCGAACCCACACGTCCTCTCGGACACGAGCGTCTGAGGCTCGCGAGTCTGCCTAGTTCCTCCACAGCCGCGTGGCACTCAGAATCTAGCGCGGCTCACTCCTTGAGACCCACGTGCTCGAGCAGGAGGGCAACGCTCGCGCGACGGTTGATCCGGACACGCCAGATCCGTGAATGGCTAACTCGATACTCGACATCGACCAAATCGCAGGCACCAACGAACAACTCGACGATATCCCGCGACGAGTTCGAGAAGTCGTAGCTCAAGTATTCGTACGGTCCGGTGCGATTGATGAATGAGCATCCGTCAGTCCTGATGCAGCCACGTATGAAGGGCCAAGGCGCAGCCTCAACGATTTCTTGTTGCCAGGGCTCGAGAACGATGGCCCGCTGGTGCTTCAGGCCCGGGCCATGCTGCGGAAAGAGGCAGGGCAGGTGCGAGGAATACAGCGAGACGAACACCATCGTTCCGCCGTGAGCGATCACCTCCCCGACCGGGTTCTCCGGAAAGCATCGGCGAAGGAGTGCCTGGGAGTCGGCGATGATGCCGGGGTACTTCGTGTCGAGCGCGATCCGCAGACGCGATGTCCGCGCTCCCTCGGAGATGCACCCGTCGCCAAGGTAGATCGCGAGTATCTCTGCGTAGTCCTCTGGAGCGAACCGCATGGGCTTGGCCGCGCGCCAGCAACGCGGGCAGCTTTCCGGTAGCCGCGGCCTTCCGTTGCGTGGCACGTAGGTGGGTCGGCGCCAGTCGAGGATGGTCCGGCGCGGAATGCCGAGACGCCGCGAGATCTCGCAGTCGTTGAGTCCCTGGTCGACCAGGGCGAGGGCCTCGGCGCGGACGTGCGGTGGATGCATGTCCGCAATTTGCGGGGAAGTGTGACCTGTGGGTCGGGGTTTTGTGGCGAGCTTGTGGCGAGCTTGTGACACGTCTGTGTGGATCTGGACAGATCGGTTTGGCCGAATCAGGCCGGTTTCAACTAGGCTCAACCTGGGCGCGGCGCTTTCCGGCCGACCCGGGGCAGCAGAGCAACCGACGAGAGGAAAGGAGGCGCATTGGAGCCATCCGAGCTTGCCGTACCCGTTGGCGCGACGGAGGAGCGCAAGACCCCCGAGCAGGTGGTCGCCGACATCCTGCCGATCGAGGCCGAGCCGCACAGGGCGCAGCGCGTCCTCGACGAGGTCCCGTTCTGGTTTCACACCTTCGCCCTCAACCGGGGGGAGGGCATCTACACCCCCGGCGCAGCGCTCGATCATCGCTACCGGATCCCCGCGCTTCCCGGCGACTTCAGCGGGCTCAGCGTCCTCGACGTAGGCGCCTTCGACGGGTTCTACGCCTTCGTCGCCGAGGACCGCGGCGCGGAGCGCGTCTTGGCGATCGACAACGAGCAGTACGTGCACTGGGTGCGCTCGCGATGGGACATCGAGCTGGAGGGCGGGGAGGGCTTCCGCGCCATCCACCGCCTGCTCGAGTCGCAGGTCGAATACCGGATGCTCGACGCCTTCGAGCTCGACGAGGTCGACGAGCGCTTCGATCTCATCTACTGCTTCGGGATCCTCCACCGTGTCCAGAACCCGCTCGGCTTGCTGCGCCGCCTGCGCGAGCGGCTCGAGCCCGATGGCCGCGTGCTCCTCGAGACGCACGGCGTGCCCGAGAACGACGGCTCGCAGCATGGGGTCGTCCGGGTGCCCGAGGTCGGCGAGGTGTACAAGGACGACGCGTACGTCTTCTGGGAGTTCACGACCGGCAGCCTCGACCGGCTCTCCGGGTACGCTGGCTTCCGGGAGATGGAGCTCCACGACACACCGGTGATCGACGGCCACCCCCGGATCCTCGCGACGCTCACCGCTGACGGCGGTTAGAGGCTCGGCAAACCGGGGAATGCTTCAGGGATGAAGGTCGGCCTCGTACTTGGGGCGGGCGGGGTGGTCGGCGGTGCGTGGCTGACCGGCGGCCTGCACGCGCTCGCCACCGAGACTGGATGGGATCCAGCCGAGGCCGACTACGTGGTCGGCACCTCCGCCGGCTCGATGATCGGCGCGCTGTGTGCGTCGGGCGTCCCCCCGTGGTTCATGGTCGCCCATTCGCGCGGGGAGACATTCGAGGAGGTCGTGGACGCCCATGGGAGTCCGGCCGGGGACGCCGACCGCGCCGCCGGCGCCGTGTTCAAGGTTCAGCCTCGGCTCTCCTCGATCGGGCCCGGCTCGTGGCGGCTCTTGCTTCGCAGCCTCTCGCGACCCAACGGCCATGCCCCCGCGGTCGCCCTCAGCGGATGGCTCCCGAAGGGCATGGTCTCGACCGAGCCGCTCAAGGAGCAGATCCGCCGCGTCGTGCCCGAGGGCTGGAGCCCGCATCCCAACCTGTGGATCGTCGCCTGCGACTACACGACCGGCGAGCGCGTTGCCTTCGGGCGCGAGGGCGCGCCGCGGGCCGACCTCGCCGACGCCGTCGCCGCGTCGTGCGCGATCCCCGGCTTCTACCAACCCGTGACGATCGGCGAGCGGCGCTACGTGGACGGCGGGATCCACTCGACCTCGAACCTCGACGTCCTGCTCGAGCTCGAGCTCGACGTCGCGATCTGCCTCAACCCCACCTCCACCCTGCACCCGATCGGCGCGCTGAACCCGCGCGAGTGGCCGAACCTCTTCCTGCGCCGCGGATCCGGGCGCCGCCTCGGAAGCGAGGCCAAGCGGGTGCGCGCCGCCGGTACCGAGGTCGTGCTGATCCAGCCCACCGGCGACGACCTCGCCGTGATGGGGACGAATCTGATGAGCACCGCGCGACGCAACGAGGTGATCGCGGTCGCCACCAGGACGGTCACCGAGCAGCTTCGCGCCCCGGAGGTCCGCGACCTGCTGGCGGAGCTTCCGAAGGGCGCGCCCGAGAAGGTCCACCGCCCCGACGAGCGCCCCTCCCGGTGGCCCAAGCTCCGCGACCTCTCCGAGCGGATCAGGCGTCGCTCCCGCGCTGCCTCACGCGCCGCCTAGGGCCGGCCTCAGAGCAACCCGCTAGCCCGCCCCGCCTCCACCGTCTCGCGCAGCGTCTCGCGCCCGTCGTGTCGCGCCTCCCAGCCGAGCTCGCGGCCGGCCTTCGCGCAGTCCATCAGCACCGGCGTTCGAAACGCGTTCAGCCACGCCGCCCGCGCCGGCATCAGCGGAAGCCGCGAGAGAACCCCGGAGGCCGCGTCCACGGCGAGCCCGGGGACGGGAACGGAGTACCACCCGAGCTCGCGCGCGATGTCGGCCGGCACGAGCGTGTCCTCCGCGGCGAGGTTGTACACGCCGGGCGATCCCTTCCCCAGCACCGCGGCGCGGATCGCGCTCGCGACGTCGTCGTGGTGGACGAGCTGGAAGGGGAGCTCGGGGCTGGGAAGGACCGGCCGCACCAGCGGGACCGATCCCCGCAGCACCCCCCGGAGCGGGCCCAGCCTCTCCATCACCCCGCCGAAGATCTGCTCGAGGACCGCGGGAGCGTCGCGACCCGCGACGATGCACGGGCGAAGCACGTAGCCGTCCGTCCCCGACCCATCGAGGACGCTCCCCAGCAGCCGCTCGAGCTCGGCCTTCTGGGCCGAGTAGTAGAAGTCGGCGCTGCCGGCCGCCTCCACCTCCTCGGTGAGCGGCTGAGGCCGGTCCGCCTCGAATCCGTACGCGGCGACCGAGGACGTGTAGACCAGGCGCTTCGCCCCGGCCGCCGCGGCCGCCTCGAACACGTTGCGCGACCCCTCGAGGTTGATCCTCCGGGTCTGGGCGCGCCCGCCGAAGATGATGAAGGCGAGGTGAACCACCACGTCGGCGCCCTCGACGAGCGCGTCCACGGAGCTCCGATCGAGGACGTCCCCCCGCCGGTACTCCGCCCGCTCCCATCCGTGCTCGGCGGGCTCGAACGGCCTCCGCGCCATCCCGACGATCCGCTCGACCTCGCCGGCTCGCTCCAGGGCGCGAACGGCCGAGCGGCCGATGTCGCCCGTCGGACCGGTGAGGGCAACCGTTAGGCCCGGTGCCATTGCGATCAGCCCGCCGCGATCGCCTCCGCGGTGCGGTGGGCGAGCGCCATGATCGTGATCATCGGGTTGACTCCCGACGCCGTCGGGAAGGCACTGGCGTCGCCGACCCACACGCCCTCGACGTCGTGCAGCTCGCCCCACGGCCCGGCGACGCTCGTCGCGGGGTCGCTGCCCATCCGGCAGGTGCCCATCTGGTGGGCGGAGAAGATCGCGTGCTCGCGCGGCGCCAGCGACGCCTCGCCGACCGCGGCGATGAACGAATCGAGATCGTCGCCGCGCTCCCAGTAGGTCGGCCTGCGCGCCAGCGCGATGATCCGCCGCGCCCCGGCCGCCTCGTGGAGGCGGACCATCTCGACCAGCCCGCGGCGGAAGTTCCGGATGTCCAGCTCGTCGCCGAGCAGGTACTGCGGCACCGCGTTGCCCGCCGCGTCGACGACCACGCGTCCGTGGCCGCGGTCGCGTGTCAGGTTGATGAAGGAGGCGGTCCTCCCCCACTCGAGCATGAACTCCTTGTGCCGGCGTCCCGACTCCCACGCCCCGGCGGCGGCGGCGAGCCCCGTGGTGTGGTGCGGGCACTCGATCAGGAAGCCGTAGCCGGCCTCGAGGTCCGCGAACTCGTGCGAGATCGCCGCCTGCGGCGGGCCCCACCACACCCGCTGCTCGTCGTCGTAGTGAGCGCTGACCGCGGTCGTCGGATGGAGCCGGAGGTACTCTCCCACCGCCGGGCCGCCGATCCCCGATCGCGCCAGCAGCGCCGGCGACTCGATCGACCCGCCTGCCACGACCACCTGGGGCGCGCGGACGACGACCCGGGCCCTCCGTCCCTCCGGATCCTCGTAGGTCGCCTCGACTCCCGCCGCGCGACCTCGCTCGACCACGATCCGCTCGGCGCAGCAGTTCGCAACCAGCTCGGCGCCGTTGGCCTGCGCGTCCACGAGGTAGGTCTTCGCGGTGCTGCGCTTCGAGCCGGAGATGTCCCCGTAGCCCATGAACCCCGCCGCCTCGGGGTCGTAGCTCGCGGGGTCGGTGTTGCGGACCGTCGCCCGGAAGTCGTATCCGAGCGCCTCGCAACCCTCCTGAAGCCGCTCGTGATTGCCGTTGAGATCACTGCACGCGTCCGTCGCCCCGAGCCGTTCCAGGACGGCGTCGAGGTGGCGGTCGAACTCGGCGCCGTCGAGCCCCTCGAGCCCGAACTCCCGTGCCCACTGCTCCCGCACCCAGGGGTGGGTGCGCAGGGAGTTCGTCCAGTTGATCGTCGTGCCCCCGCCGAGCGACGAGCCGGCCTGGATCGTCACCTGTCCCTCGGCGGTTGGAAATGGTCCCCCGTTCAGGTAGAGCTCCTGGTACGCGAGAAGCTCGAGCTGCACGAAATCCGTCTCATTGCGATACGCCCCCATCTCCACCACGCACACCTGCTTCCCTCGCCCCGCCAGCTCCCCGGCGATCACCCCGCCCCCGGCGCCCGAGCCGACCACACACACGTCCGCCTCGATCGTGAGCTGGCCGGAATCGGGGACGCGGGTGCGTAGCTCCTTCGGCTCCTCGCGCGGCGCGCTCCGCGGCCCGGGATATCCGATCGCCTCCCAGTTCGGGTTGCGGCCGGTGCCGAGGTCGGGGAGGGCGTAGTGGAGCGTCATCGTCAGCCCCTTCAGAGCGTGGGTCCCGGCGAGCGCCTCGGGGCCCGATTCCACGAACCCGTGCACGATCTGCTCCCGAACCTCCTGGGGCGCTCCCTCGAGACCCTGCGCGGCGAGCGCGTCGAGCAGCTCGCCCAATCCCTCGACCTGCTTCGCCGGCAGCCGCGCCAGCGCCTGCTCGATCGCCTCCGGGACGCCGAGATGGGAGGCCGCGCGGGCCCAGAAGCCGTGCGGGTCATCCGCCTCGGCGATCGAGGGGACGAACGTGTCGCACAGCGCGACCAGGGTGCGCCGCTGGGCATCGGTCAGGAGCTCGCTCGTGGCCGCGAACCTCACCGCCTCGACCACCTGGGCGGTGACCGCGGGATTGAAGGGGAAGTAGTGGAGCTCGCGCGACGGCGCGGAGGGCGGCGTGACGAGGATCGACTGGCGCGCCGTGTACTTGCGGATCCCGTCCGCCCCGTGGCGGCTGCCCAGCCCGGACTCCTTCCAGCCGCCCATCGGAAGCTCGAGCGCGGCGTAGTTGACCTGTGCGTCGTTGACGCAGCACGCGCCGGCCTCCACCCGACGCGCGAGCTCCTCGCCGCGACGCACGTCTCGTGTCCACACCGAGGCCTGGAGCCCGTACGGGCCCTCGTTGGCGAGCCGGAC
Organism: Solirubrobacterales bacterium; assembly: GCA_050697095.1. Classification (GTDB taxonomy): domain Bacteria; phylum Actinomycetota; class Thermoleophilia; order Solirubrobacterales; family 70-9; genus DASPWW01. The sequence continues at coordinate 1,195 of JBOGZH010000168.1, read as the reverse complement.
GGCCTCCTCGGCTTCCGCCACCCTCATCACCGGCAGCGTGGGGCCGAAGGTCTCCTCGCTCATGCAGCGCATCGAGTGGTCGACGTCCACGAGCACGGTCGGCTCGTAGAAGCGGCCCGGCCCCTCACCGCGCGCCCCGCCGGTCGTCACCCTGGCGCCCCTCTCCACGGCGTCCGCGACGTGCGCGTCGATCAGGTCGAGCTGGGGCGGGAAGGTGATCGCCCCGAGATCGACTGCGCCGGGACCGTTCGGCGCCCCGGTCCGAAGCGCCGCGACCTTCTCGGTCACCCGACGCACGAACTCGTCGTGGACGGGCTCCTCGACATAGATCCGCTCAATCGAGATGCACGTCTGCCCGGCGTTGCCCATCCCGTAGGAGATCGCGGCGTTGGCGGCCCGCTCGAGGTCGGCATCCGCAAGCACGATCATCGGGTCCTTGCCGCCCAGCTCGAGCCCGACCGGGGTCAGGGTGCGGGCCGCCCGCTCCATCACCCTGCGGCCCGTCTCGACCGACCCGGTGAAGTGGACGAAGTCGACCTCGTCGATCAGCGTCGCGCCGGTCTCGCCCTCGCCCGTCGCCACCTGGAACACTCCCTCCGGAAGCCCGGAATCGGCGAGCATCTCGGCCATCAAAAGCGAGGTGAGCGGGGTCACCTCGGACGGCTTCATCACCACCGCGTTGCCCGCCGCGAGCGCCGGGATGCAATCGCCGAACGAGTTCGTGAGCGGGTAGTTCCAAGGGCCGATCACTCCGACGACGCCGAGCGGCGCGTAGCGCACGATCATCCGCTTCCCGCGCACGAACGGGTTCGCGGTCTCGACCTCCTCGTCGGCCAGATAAAGCGGCGCCATCCCCGCCCAGAACCCGAGCGCCTGGACGCCGTAGATGACCTCCGAGAACTCGGCGTCGTCCCAGCTCTTTCCCGTCTCCGAGACGATCGTCTCGATCACCCGCTCGGAGCTCGCGCCGAGCCAGCGCCGCGCCCGCCGCAGCACGTCGGCGCGGCCCTCGAACCCGAGCTCGGCCCAGGCCGGCTGGGCGTCGCGTGCCCGCGCCACCAGGGCCACCACCTCGTCGGCGCCGAGCGCGGGGACCGTCGCGATCACCTCGCCGGTTGCCGGGTTCTCGACCTCGATGGCCGTCTCCGTTCGCCCCGGCGCCGCCCGTGTCGCCATCGCGCGCGGAGTCTACATC
>JBOGZH010000167.1:0-1710 GCA_050697095.1 Solirubrobacterales bacterium | reverse complement strand
CTGCGCGCGGCGCACAAGGCCGCTGTCGACGGCAAGCAGGTGATGATGCTCGTCCCGACGACGATCCTCGCCCAGCAGCACCTGGGAACGTTCCGCGAGCGACTTGCCGACTTCCCCTACCGGGTGGAGATGGTCTCCCGGCTTCGCCGGCCGGCGGAGAACCGCGCCGCGCTGGCCGAGTTCTCGGGCGGGCAGGTGGACATCCTGCTCGGCACCCACCGGCTGCTGTCCCGCGACGTGCGGGCCAAGGAGCTCGGGTTGCTGATCGTCGACGAGGAGCAGCGGTTCGGGGTCCGCCAGAAGGAGCTCCTGCGCCAGCTGAAGCTCAGGGTGGACGTGATCTCGCTCTCGGCGACGCCGATCCCGAGGACGCTCCAGATGAGCCTCGCCGGGCTGCGGGACATCTCGGTGATCGAGACGCCTCCCGAGGGACGCCGGCCGATCCGGACCTTCGTCGGGCCATACGACGAGGGGCTCGTGAAGCGGGCGATCGAGCGCGAGGTCGAGCGCTCCGGCCAGGCCTTCTTCCTCCACAACCGCGTCGAGACGCTCGCCGACGCGGCTGAGCGGCTGCGCGCGCTCTGCCCGGGGGTGCGCTTCGCCGAGGCGCATGGCCAGATGGACGAACGCGAGCTGGAAGCGACGATGATCGAGTTCCTGCGGGGGGACGCGGATTGCCTCGTCGCGACGACGATCATCGAGTCGGGGCTGGACATCCCGACCGCGAACACGCTCCTCGTCGAGCGCGCCGACCAGCTCGGCCTCGCGCAGGCCTACCAGATCCGCGGGCGAGTCGGCCGCTCCACGGAGCGAGCGTACGCGTATCTGCTCTATCCCTCCGCGGAGGGGCTGACGCCCGATGCGGCGGCGCGGCTCGCCACTCTCTCGGATCACACCGAGCTCGGCTCGGGATTCGCGATCGCGATGCGGGACCTGGAGATCCGCGGTGCCGGAAACCTGCTCGGCGACGAGCAGTCGGGACACGTGGCCGCGGTCGGGTTCGAGCTCTACCTCTCGCTGCTCGACGAGGCGGTCGAGGCGATGCGGGCCGGGGAGGAGGATGGTCAGGCGGCGGAGGCGACCGTGCGACTGGACGTCGATGTCGACGCGTACGTCCCGGCGGACTACGTTCCCTTCGAGGCGGCGAAGATCGACGCGCACAGGCGGATCGCCGGCGCCCGGGAGAGTGGCGAGCTGCGGGCGCTGCGCGAGGAGCTGAGCGACCGCTTCGGGCCGCTGCCGGCGCCCGTCGAGAGCCTGCTCGAGCTGCAGCGCGCGCGGATCGAGCTCGGGCGCGCGGGGGCGCGAACGGTGGAGGTCCGGGGCGGGCGGCTCGCGGCGGCGCCGGTCGAGCTCGAGGCGGAACAGGCGGAGGCGCTTCGGGAGCGGCTCTCGGGAGCGGAATACGAGTGGCGCTCGAAGACGGTGTCCCTGCGCGTTCCGCCGGATCCGGGCCCGCGGCTGGCGGCGGTGCTCGGGTTGGCCGAGGCGCTGGGGGCCGCGCGCGCCGAGGGCGCCTTCAGCGGCGCTTAAGTCGTCTCGTTATGCTCCCCGCCTCGTGAGCGGACCAAGCTCGAAGCGGCTCGTGGCGATCCTGCTCGGGGTCTTCCTGGTCGCGTTCTTCGCGATCTACGCGATCGCCCAGGGGCTGAGCGATCCAGACGTCCCATCGGGCGACGTCGCCGTGGTCGAGGACGCGCCCGGCGGGGC
>JBOGZH010000166.1:0-2143 GCA_050697095.1 Solirubrobacterales bacterium | reverse complement strand
GTGGTAGGGAGGGTCATCGCCCCACCAGCCCGTCCACTGCTCGTCGACCCAGGCACCACCGCCGACCGGGCCGAACATGTTTCGGCCCATCATGCTGGCCCCGACGTTCTGGACCGATTCCTCGAAGATCGGTGTGCTCGCGTTCACCTCGCCGCCCTGCTCGCCGTGGGATTGGCGCCAGGCGGCCAGCGGAACCACCCAGTCGTGGAGTTGCTCGCCGCCCTCGCCGAGCGGGTTCTCCTCGCTCTGGTTCGGGCCGGCGACGAATCCGTCCAGTGAGATCGAGATATGACACTTAAGCTTGCTCATCGTGCCTCCTCAGTAGGCGGCCGCTGCGGCCGTAGGTTCTCAATGCCTAAGACCGGTCCGCGCCGGGAAACTAATCGCGGCTGCGCTGCCAGCGCCTGGTCGAGCGCTCGATCCCTGGGAACGAGAACGCCTCGCCGGAACAGCTCATCCGCCCGCGGCAGTGTTGTCGGGGCTTCTCCTTTGCGCGAGGAGCAGCAGCTCGCGCGCACGTGCTCCTATCCGATCTACGCGCGACAAATGGGACCTTACTGGGACCCTGGCCCTAATAGATCGCGTCCCAGTCAACGACGAAACCCCCGCCTGAGCGGGGGCTTCGCGAAGTAGCGGGGGCGGGATTTGAACCCGCGACCTCCGGGTTATGAGCCCGGCGAGCTACCTGACTGCTCCACCCCGCGGCGTGGGGTCAAATGTAGCAGCGGTCTTCGGCCCGCGAGCGCGGGAATCTCCGCGGATCCGGCGCTCCGCTCGGCTACGGGGCGCGGGTGTCCAGGGTGGTCCACTCGCCGTGGCGCTTCGAATAACCAAGCCAGACGCGACGGGCGGCGGCGCGGCGCATCGCCTTCCGCAGGAGCTGGGCATCGTAGCCGGTGCGCGGCACCGCGAACTTCGCATCGCGCTCCCGGCACGCGGCGCGAGCGCGCTCTGCGGCGACCGCCTGCCCACCAACCAGCCAGCGCTGCTTCCTGCGGCATGCGGGCCGGTGAAGCCTGCGGCAGCGCGCCGCCTTCCAGCGCGTCCCCCGCTTCCCCCGCTTGGACTTCTGCACCGCGCAGCGGCCGCGCTTGGGCTCACCCCTGGCCCAGCTCCACACGAGCGCGGTCAGCCGCGGGTCGTTCGGCATCAGCTGGTCGAGGCCCAGCAGGTCCACCCCGCAGCGGGCCATCTGGGCCGCGATCGGCGGCGAGATCCGGGCCTCGCCCGCCTGGGAGGGCCTGCCGTCCTCGAAGTAGCGGATCTGGGTTGAGTCGTACTCCGCGCGGGTGAAGTCGGGGCCGCAGGCGGGAAAGTCGCTGAACTCCCGCAGCCGGGTCTCCCGATGGGTCGCCCAGTCGAAGACCGTCGCGGGCCAGGCCGAGCCGATGCCGCAGCTGGTGTTGCCGACAATGATCACGCGCTTGCCCGCCCTCAGCATCCGATCTCGGGTGAGGTCGAGCGGAAGCGGCTGGCAGCCGCCGCCGGCGGAGGGCGCGTAGAGGATGTCCCCGAGCTTCTGCTCGATGGTCGAGGCGGCCGTGTCATAGCCGGTCTGGTTGTCGAGGTGGTCCTCGAGGTACACAAACAGCACCTGGTCGGAATTGGCTCGTGCGCGCAGCCAGGCGTTGATCTCGTCCAGAACGGGCCCGAGCGGCTTCTCGGTCGAGCAGCCGAGGTGATTGGGGAAGGCGTGGCAGACAACCGGCGCGAGCTCGCCGCTCGAGGGACGCGCGAACCAGTGGAGGTCGAGCTCGAGGGCGCGGATGTCGAGGTCGAGCTGGTCGCGGATCGAGATCTCCTGGTTCGCGTCCGAGGTGCTGATCGTCGTGCCCATCTCGGCCACGCTGTTGTAGGAGTTGTGGGTCCCGATGAAGGGGGCGTTTCGCAGTCCCACGTCCCCGGAGAGCTCGTACTGAAGCTGCAGCGCGCGGTCGAGCCAGGACCCCCGGAAGCCGCTGATCGCCGAGGCAGTCGCCGGACTAGCCGGGAGGGGACGGTGCGGCGCCTCGTAGCGCGGTTGAGGGACCTCCGGGGAGGCGATGGCAGCCGCCGCCATGGCGAGCATCACTGCCGCGGCGACCGCCGCCGCGACGGCTGCACGTGCAACCGTCCTCGCCTGCCCCATGGCGCACAGCGTACC
>JBOGZH010000165.1:0-9514 GCA_050697095.1 Solirubrobacterales bacterium | reverse complement strand
CCCCAGGCCGGCGGCCGATCCCCCACGCCGATACCGGCTGCCCACGCAGATGTCCGCGCGGCCCAGAACGATGGGAGCCAATAGCTCCGGCAGGATCTCCGGAGGATGCTGCAGGTCGGCGTCGATCACGCAGACGATTTCCCCACGCGCCCGAGCCAACCCGGTGCGGATGGCGCCGCCGAGCACACCGAGGCGGTGAGCTTCGTCGCGATGGGTCACGTCGACCGGCGCGCCTCGGCCGGCGAGCCCGCGGAGGATCGCGGGCGTGTCGTCGTCGGAGTCGTCGATCACCTCCGCGTGCCAGGCGATTGGAAACGGCGCCAGCGCGGCTTCGACCCGTTCCACGAAGCGCTCCACGTGCGCAGCCTCGTTGCGGGTCGGCACGACGAGCGCCACCGTCGTGCGCGAGGCCGCCTCGGCTTCGGGCGCGCTACCGGGCACCGATGTCGGCCCGCGTTGATCGACCACGGAGGCCAAGCGACCCACACCACCGACGCGGTGGCCCGGGGACCTGCTCCTACCCTGTCCTGCGCCGTCCATCCCGTGGCTTCGGGGGATCGTATACCTCGCGCTCGTACAAGAGGCTGACGGATGGGCTCGGGGTAAGCTGGGAAAGTGAGGCTGAGGGGTAAGACGGCGCTGTTCACCGGCGCGACGGGGGAGTTCGGGCGCGCAGTTGCTCGCGTGTTCGCCGGGCGGCGAAGCTGGAGCGTCCACGACGTCCAGGCTTTGCAGATGCTCGCCCCCCTCGCCGGGAGCTACGTGCCGTGGAGTTGGTCGGCGATGCGGCCCAGTGGCCTCGTCGCGGTCCTCGGCGATGTCTGCGTCAACGACCGGCGGCACGTACTCGAGTGTGGGGGAGGGGTCAGCACCGTGTATCTGGCCCGCCTTCTGCGCGAGCGCGGAGGAAGCCTGGTCACGCTGGAGCATGACGAGAGCTGGGCGAGGTACGTTTCGCAGGAGCTCGAACGTGACGAGGTTGCCGAGCGCGCCGCCGTTCACCTTGCCCCGCTTGAACGTAGCCCGGTGTCGCCGGACGGAGGCGACTGGTACGCCCGGGGCGCGGTCGAGGAGGCCGTCTCGGCGCTGGGAGAGGTCGACCTGCTTCTGGTTGATGGCCCGCCCGCGTTCGAACGCGAGGACACGCTTGCACGTTATCCGGCCCTGCCGTCGTTTGCGGATGCGCTCACCGAGGACTGCACCGTCGTGCTCGACGACATCGAGCGGAAGGGCGAACGACGCGTGGTCGAGCGGTGGGAAGACGAGAGCTCGTTCGAGTTTCAGCGCCGGATCGATCCGGGGGGAATCGCGATCGGGCGCCCCCGCGGCTATCCGGTGCTCGGGATCTAGCCGGCTACGTGAACTTGAAGTAGGCCGTGCGGACGCGCAACTAACATGGGGTACCCGTTGTTCACCTCGCTCTGAGGGAGGAACACATGCGTAAGGCCGAGCCCGACCGGCACTCGGCGGCCGGCTCGACCGCTCATTCAGCGTCGTCGATGAGTGTCGGCGCGCGAAAGCGGCAGGCCTCGCCGGGCTCGGCGGCTATCCTCGACCAGGGTCCGACGATCCACCTCCTCTGGACGGGGGGCTGGGACTCGACGTTTCGGCTCATCGATCTGCTCCTCGCGCGGAAGCGTCGGGTGCAGCCCCACTACATCCTCGACGCCAGCCGGCGCTCGACCGACCACGAGCTCCGTGCGATGACAGAGCTGCGCGATCTACTGGAGCGAAGGGACGCGGCGGTGCGGCACCGCCTCCGTCCGACCCATTTTCGAGATCTCCGGGAGATCCGGCCCGATGTGCGCATCCACCGCGCGTTCGAGCGCCTCCGGGGGCGCAGGTTTGTCGGGCTCCAATACGAATATCTCGCCCGCTTCGCGCACGAGCAGGGGCTGGAGGACCTCGAGGTGGCGATCCATTGGGAGGCGGATGGCCCGGACCTCCGCTCAATACAGCACTGCGTCACCGCGACGGTGACCGACGCGGGGCGCTCGTTCCGCCTCGACACGACCGCTGCCGGTGCAGCGGAGCGGGCCGTGTTCGGACGTTTCAGCTTTCCGTTGTACGAGCTCACGAAATTGGACATGCAGCGCATCGCCGAGGAACGAGGCGTTGCCGACCTGATGGAGTTGACGTGGTTCTGCCATCGGCCCCGCCGGGACGGCAGCCCATGCGGCTCTTGCATTCCGTGCAGCTACACGATCGAGGCAGGGTTGTCGCGGCGAGTGCCAATTGCCGGCCGGGTGCGATACCGACTTTCTCCGCTTCGGCGGGTCAACCCATGGTTGCGCGAGCACCCGCGGTTGCACGCGCTGTATCTGCGACTGATGGAATATCTCGGGCCGATGCGCTCTCTGGCGAGGCGAAGCGCGCGCCGCCTTTCGCGACGGGATCGGTGAGAGCTGGTCTTCCTCAGACCGGCGCTCCGAGTCGGGCCAGCTCGGAGCTCGCTCCCGTCTTGAACCGCATGAACCGCCCCGCGTAGACCGTCTGCGGAGAATCTCCCTCCACTGCCGTGACCCGCTGTTGAAGGCTTGGAGCGAGCCGAACGAGCACCGCGTCCCCCGGCTGGGTGTCGGTCACGGTGTGCAGGACCTCCCGCGAATAGCGATCGCGAAGCTCGAATGCTCCGCCGGAGTAGGGCTGCGTGCTCAGGTCGATGCTCATCTCCACCATGTGGTGTCCGAAGATCTCGCCGTGCCAGGGCTCGCCGTGCCCGAGGCTGGGCATCCCCCGGTAGACGCCGCCGTCGAAACGACCGATCCGCTTGCAACCGGTGATCGTGCGCACGTGCTCGAACAGATGCGGATCGTTGACGAGAAGCATCAGGAGCTCGGCGGCCTTGCCCTGTTCCATGAATAGCTCGGTCCGCATTCCCTCGTATTCGCGCATCGAGAACTCGCCTTCGTCGACGTAGCTCTGGACTCGATCGAGGAGCGGGCCGTCGAGGAGACGTGGGAGCCGGACGCAGTGGTGATGCTCGAACGCGGCGCGCAGGGACTCCAGGTCATGCGCCGATCCGAGTGAGGCGACCCTCGAGCCGCGGGAGGGGGTGTTCGACGTCATCTGGATGGTCGCTTCGCGGCGCTCTTGGCGGTCGCTGCCACCCGACCTTCCTCCATGCAGGGAGCGCAGCAGGCGCTTCCCAAGCCGGCGGGGAGGTGCGGTTGGGGCGCTCGATCCCACGCCATCGCCAGACGGCTCGATCTCGTACATGGCCAGGTCGGGCGCCGTGGTCCAGGGGCGGTTCCTGCGGCGACCGTAGCGCACGAGATGCGCCCTGCCGGTGCGTTCCAGACGTCCCCCTTCGACGGGGTTGTTGTAGATGATCCGCAGCCGCCGAGGATTGCGATCGACGGAGGCGACCAGCTTCGCGATCACGGCCTCGAAGGTGGGGCCGTGGAATGGATCCGCCAGGTAGGCAACGGTCACGTCATCGGGCATCTCGTACTCGAGCACGTCGCCTGTGATGACCTCGATCTCGCCGCAGCGCAGCCGGTGCCGGCCGCGAGCGATCGTCTCCCTCGCCACCTCGGTGAACTGCGGGACGATGTCGATCCCGATCACCCGCCGGAAGTCGTAGCGCGCGGCCGCCTCGACGAGCACGGGTCCCATCCCGCACCCGATATCGATGAAAACGTCTTCGGACGTGACCTCGCGCGCGCGAAGGCTGCGGCGCAGCACGCCCCACGGGGAAGGGATGTGGTCCCAGACACGATCGGGGGCCTCAAAGCCGATGTCCCGCAGATCGACGTAGCGGAGCGCTCCCCGGGGCATCCCGTAACGGCGCTCGAGGATCAGCCTCTCCAGCCGGCGTCCCGTCTTGCCTGGGAATCGACCCCCCGTTACGTACTCGCTCGGCGGCACCGATCGAAGCATACGCTGGCGTAGGATCCGCCCCGTGGACGGGATCAGGGCCCGTGAGGTCCGCAAGCGCTTCCGAACGGTCCAGGCGCTCGACGGCGTGAGCCTCGACGTGGAGCCGGGCGAGGTCGTTGCGCTGCTCGGTCCGAACGGGGCCGGGAAGAGCACGCTGCTCAGGATCCTCGCCACCACCGTCATTCCGGACTCGGGTAGCGCCATGGTCGGCGGCAACGACGTGGTCGAGGACGCAATGGCCGCGCGGCGTTCCCTGGGCGTGATGATCGGCGATGAGCGATCCCACTACTGGCGGATCAGCGGGCGGCGCAACCTCGCCTTCTTCGCCGCCCTCGCCGGAATACGCCGCCGCGAAGCGGCGGCCCGCACCGAGCGGCTCCTCGAAGTGGTCGGCCTCAGCGAGGCCGCGGACCGGCCCGTGCTCGGGTACTCCTCGGGGATGCGGGCACGCCTCTCCCTCGCCCGCGCGTTGCTGCCGGGTCCGCCCCTCCTGCTGCTCGATGAGCCGACCCGGAACCTCGATCCCCTTGCGGCGTCCCGGTTCCGGGAGCAGGCGTCGCGGCTCGCTGCCGAGAGGCGAACCGGGATCCTCTTCGCCACTCACGACCTCCACGAGGCGGTGGCGATCTCGACTCGCATCCTCGTTCTCGCCGCGGGCCGGATCGTGCTCGAGGAGCCCGCACGGGGCCTCGACGCGGGGAGGCTCGAGTCCGCCTTCCTCGAGGCGGTCCAGTCTCACGAGAATGGCGAGATTCCGTCGGATGAGGTGGTGGTGAGCGCTTGAGCACGCTCAGCGTCGTCGCTGCGTTCCTGCGCCGCGACTTTCTGATCAACATCTCCTACCGGACCCCTTTTGTGGCCCAGGGCGTCGCGAGCGTGCTCCAGCTCGCGCTGTTCTTCTACCTCAGCCAGGTGGTCGACGAGGCAGACTTCGCAAGCCAGGGCCTCAGCGGGGGGTACTTCGCGTACGCGGCAGTTGGACTGGCGCTGATCACGGTCGTGCAGATCAGCCTGTCCTCGTTCTCCACCAAGCTGCGCGAGGAGCAGGTGACTGGCACGTTCGAGGTCCTCATGGCTACTCCCACGAGCCCGTCGCTGATTGTGCTCTCCAGTGCGGTCTACGACCTGATCCGGGCGACCGTGTCGGCGGTGGTACTGATTGGGGCGGCGGTCGCGATCTTCGGCTTGCATCTCGACCTGGATCCCGGGTCGATTGGGGTCGCGGTGCTGGCTCTCGCCGGCTGTCTCGTGCTCTTCGCCACGCTCGGCGTCACCATCGCGGCGTTCACGGTTATCTTCAAGCGCGGCACCGCAATTTTGGGGATCATGTTCACGGGTCTCGGGCTTTTGGCCGGGGTCTACTTTCCGATCGAGCTGCTGCCGGACCCGCTCCAGCAGATCGGCAGCGCCCTGCCGTTCACGTGGGGTCTGGAAGTGTTCCGAGCGTCCCTCCTCGGTGGAGACGTGGACGCGGCGCAGTTGGCGGGGCTCTACGCCTCCGCAATGCTCCTGCTGCCCTTGGCGCTGCTGGCATTCACGGCCTCGGTGAGGCGAGTCCGACGCACCGGGACGCTGGGCGAGTACTGACTCGTGTGCTCGAGCGTGCGCCGCGGTAACGCTTCGAAGCTAGTCCCCCGGGTACTGATCGTCTGTCACTAAACTGCCGCCGGTGCGCCGCTTCAATCCCGCAAACTTGCGCGCCGCCTGGTGGACAGTCAAGACAGCGCGACGCACGCGGCGGCTGCTGACCGCGAGGGGACTCGATGCGGCGATCGGCCCCCCACCACCACCCCCCCTTCCGATATCGGCTGAGCAAGGAGTGCGCGGCGCCCTTCGGCGATGGCGCGAAAGCTGCCTGGTCAACGCGATCGTGTTGCAGGCTTGGGAGGCCGCGCACGGCCGGAGGCGGGACCTCGTGGTGGGCGTAACCGGGCCCAACGGCTTCCGAGCTCACGCCTGGCTGGAGGGAGACCCTGTCCCGGCCGCCGACGATGCGGCGATCGACGCGTCGGTGCTGCGCGTCAGCCGTGACGAGAGCTCGACTTCGGCCCACGGCGCGAACGGGAGGGGGGAGTTCGGCGGCGACGCCGCCGCGCCCCTGACGAGCTTCAATGAGCTCATGCGCCGCCCGGCGCCACTCTACCGGAGGGACTGATCGGCGCGAGTTCGTTGAGCGACGGTCGATCGGACCGCTACCGAATCCACGGTCTTGTCGTGGAGTCCGAGATCCCCTTGCAGGCGCAATCGGCAAATGGGGAGTGCGATGCTCGAAGGGCGAATTCGGAGTCGGGGAGCGCTTCCGAGTCTGTCGCCGAGTACCGAGTCGTGAAGGGCGAGCCTCGAGACTGTCCGCACTCGCCGCCCCCGGGTCGAATCCTTGCCGAGCTGACCGAGGATGGCGGGTTCGGGTACTGGGCGGCCGAGACTCGACGCGACCCCGCGCGCTGGACCCTGCGTTACACGGGCGTGTGCGACGTTACGCTCGATCTGGGATCGAAGACGATCACCGTCCACCGCTCGCCCGAGGCTGATCCGGGGCTGATCCCCGTCTTTCTCGAGGGAAGTGTGCTCGCCCACGCGCTGGCCGCCGAAGAGCACCTCGTTCTGCACTCAAGCGCGGTCGAGGTCCAAGGTCGGGCGCTCGCGATCGTTGGACCATCGGGCTCCGGCAAGTCAACACTCGCGGCACTTCTCTGCGCGGCGGGTGCGCGCCTGGTGGCCGATGACGCGCTTCGCGTCGACCCCACCCCGTCTGGGCCGATCTGTTTTCCGGGCAGCCGGGGTCTTCGCCTGAGACCGGCGGCCGCGAGCCTCGGGGGCGGGATCGAGGGAGCCGCCGTGGGGGTGACCGCGGACGGTCGGACCGCCGTGGTCCCCGCCAGTTCGGCCAGTGCGGCGCTGAAGCTCAAAGCCGCTCTTGTCCCGGAGCCCTCGCGGTTGGCGCCGAGGCTCCAGGTACGCGAGCTTGGCGCCATGGAGGGGTTTCAGGAGCTCCTTCGCCACCCGCGCCTCACGATGTGGCAGACCGCCGAGCCAATCAGGCGGCTATTCGAGCTGACCGCCGAAATCGCGCGGGGATTGCCGGTCTACCGGGCGACTGTGCCCTGGGGCCCTCCCTTCCCGCCCCGCCTCGCGGAGGAGCTCCTGGCTAGCCTGGACGTCTGATGCTCCGTCCGATGGCGAACCTGTTTGCGGTAAGCGATCCCGACCCAGGATTTCTCGATCGCACGGAGCAGCGCCTGAGCGCGACGGCGGAGTTCGAATCCGTGTGGCGGCCGGCGCCGGGATGGGTCGCCGCCCAAGCGCCCCTGCCCGAGTCGGAGCCGGACGGGGAAGTCCGATCCCGCGGCTTCGCCTTCCTCGAAGGGCGGGACCGTCTCGAGGGCGGTCGCGATCTCGACTGGCTGGATCGCGCGGCCGAGCTCGCGGATCGCTGCCCAGACCGCCTCAGCGAGCTTCCGGGCGACTTCGGATTCGTTCGGTTCCGCCCCGATGGGACGGCGCTGGCTGTCCGTTCATGCGGCGGTCTCGTCCCCATCTACCTGCATCGCAGGAGCGGCGGGGGCGTTGCCGTCGGCACCCTGCTCAATTACTTCCCCCGCCTGCTGACCGCGCGGTTCCTCCCTGATCCACTGGTGAACGCAAGCTGGGTTCGAACGCCCCTGATCTTTCCCTACGGGCGCACGTTCGTGGACGGGATCTCGATCCTTCCCAGGGCGAGCCACACGGAGCTTCGCGCTGCCAAGGCGCCCCGCACGCGCAGCTACTGGGATCCCCGTCCGGCCGCGGGCGACGAGCCCGAGCCGAGCCCGGAGCATCCCCGTGAGCTGCGCAGGATCCTGATCGAGACCCTGTCGCGCGACCTCGATCCCCTGGAGCGCAACCTGCTCATGCTGAGCGGGGGGGTCGACTCGGGCTCCTTGGCGGCGCTCACGGTGGGCTCGGTCGGCCGTCGTCTCTCCTCCTGGTCGCTGATCCCGGAATCGGAGCCCGCCCGCTCCCGCGAGCTGTCCTACATCGATCCGCTCGTCGCCCAATTCGGAATCGAGCCCGCCCGCAAGCGCGAGCTGAGCGAGCGCAACGACCGCCGCTGGCTCGGTCGGGCTCCGGGGCTCCCGTTTCAGGTCCTCCACCCGGCGCTATGCGACCTGGCGGATGTCTGCGCGGAGCAGGAGGTGCGCGTGTTGATGTCAGGCACGTTCGCCGACGAGGTCTGCGGCGAGTGGCAGCGGATGAATGACTGGGTGCTTCACACTTCCCTGCGGTCGCTTCTGAACGGAGCACCCGTGCCGTTTGGGCGGCGAAGCTATCTGCGATGGGCGCGGCGAAGGCTTCTCGAGGCGATCGGTCGCCCCCGCATCCCCGCGATGGACTTGCCCGTCTGGGCCCCCCCCGAGGTCCAGGAGGAGTATCACGACTGGGTCCGGGCCCACCAGGCCGCCCTGGCGCGTGATCACCGCCCGCTCAGGGAGCTCGCGGCTCGCGCCGGTGCGGACGCCTGGGTGGCGATGTACTGGGAGGGCGCCTCCCCCTTAGGAGCGCGACCCTTGATGCCGTTCTTCAACCGGGAGGTGCTGGAGCTCGCGTTCCAGTGCCATCCTCGCGAGCTCCTCGGCCCTGATCACAAGCGGCTCCTGCGGGATGCGCTGCGCGACGACGTGCCGGCGAAGACCCTGCTGCGCCCGGATGGGGGGGCGTGGAGGGGTCACTTCACCGATGGCCGCTGGGTCCTGGACGGGGCACTCCCTGCCGCCACGCGACCGATCGTGCGGTCCGACTGGCTGTCGTCCCCACCCTCCGATCTCCCGTGGCACGACGGAAAGCTACTCGCCTACGCGAGCCGGGTTGCGGAGTACTTGGAGCGCGCAGCCAGCGATTCGCTTGACAACCGTCAGTGAGGCTGTATACGCTGCAGCACACTGAAGGGTCCTCAAACAGGAGGTTCAGGCATGGCGAGTTATGAGTCACCGCAGGTCATTGACCTCGGCGCGTTCGAAGATTTGACCCAGAAGGGCACGGGCAAGGCCCAGGACAGCTCGGAGTCGAGCGGTTCCAAGGTCTAGGCTGACGCGCTAGCCACAGAGACAGAAGCAAGCAGGGGGGGTCGGGCGCGATTGGCGTTCGCGCCCTCTCGTGCTATGCCTGAAATTCGCATGCGGCTTCGGGACGCCGATCTCGACTGGCGCGAGGTCGAGGGGGAGCTCGTGGCGCTCGATCTGCGGGAGTCGCGTTACCTGGCGGTCAACCGCAGCGGCCAGGTCTTGTGGGCGGCTCTAGCCGAGGGGGCAACGCGGGATGAGTTGGTAGAGCGGCTGGTCGAGGCCTTCGACATTGAGGCCGCCAGCGCTGCTGCCGACGTGGATGCCTTCACAGCGGAGCTGGACTCTCGCGGCCTGCTCGTGCAGAAGCAATCCGATCAGTAGCCGGAACAGCCATCTAGGACGCGCACGTAGCTGGGCATCGATTGCGCGCAGAGTAGTCACGGCGGCCCGATTCACCGCCGTCGCGCCGCTCGAATGGAGGCTCCCCTTCCGCTCCCCGGCGGCGATCGAGCGCGCCCAGCGCCGCCGGCTCCGTGCCACGGTCGCGCACGCACATGAGCACGTCCCGTTCTACCGCGAGACGATGCGCA
>JBOGZH010000164.1:0-6879 GCA_050697095.1 Solirubrobacterales bacterium | reverse complement strand
AGCGCGAACTTCGCGTCCTCGGTCATCATCTCCGGGGACCACGGCGGGTCGAAGATCATCTTCGGGTGGACCTTCTCGACCCCGTCGAGCTCTCCGACGAACTCCCGCATCTGCTCGGTGACCTGGGGCCCGATCGGGCACGCGGGCGTCGTGAGCGTGAAGGTGATGAACACCTCGCCGTTCTCGATCTCGACGTCGTACACGAGCCCGAGCGAGACGAAGTCGAGCCCCAGCTCGGGGTCGATCACCTCCTCGAGCGCCTCGTTCACATCTGCTTCGGTGGCCATGCCTCAATCGTAGCCAGATCGGGGCCCGGCCCCTCGGCACTACGCTTATGTGGATGTTCCTGCTCGTCATCCTGTTCATAGTCGTCCCGCTCGTCGAGCTGTACGTGATCATCCAGGTCGGCCAGCTGATCGGGGCCGGACCGACGATCGCGCTGCTGCTGCTCGACAGCGTCCTGGGCGCGGCGCTGCTGCGCTCTCAGGGCCGCGCCGCGTGGCGGCGTTTCAACCTCGCCCTCAACGAGGGCAGAGTCCCCCACCGCGAAACCTTCGACGGGGTGATGGTGATCTTCGGCGGCGCGCTGCTGCTCACACCGGGCTTCATCACCGACATCGTCGGCCTCTGCCTTCTGATCCGCCCGACCCGCGCCCTGGTTCGCCGCGGGTTGACGCTGGTCGCGCTGCGGCGCTTCAGCATGGGCCAGCGGGTCGTGTTCTGGACAGCCGGTCGCGCCGCGCGCCGCCCGGGTGCTCCCCGGCCGCCCGGTCCCGGCACCCGTAGGCAGCCGTACGACGTGGAGGGGACGGCCCGCGAGGTGCCGGAAGAGCCGCAGCCGGGCGAAGGCACCCGGCCCACCCTCCCGCCGTGAGCCTTCCCATCCGGCGCGATGGCGAGGGCTTCCGGGACTCGCTGAGCTTCGATTTCGCGGACCCCGAGAGCGGGGCGTCCGGGCTCGTCCTCGTCGGGCTCCGCGCCGCAGCGTCCCGCGCCGTAGCGCTCGGGCTGGTGCTCGACCGCGACGCCGAGATCGAGCTCTCTCGATCGGAGGTGGAGCTCGATCCGCCCGGCGACTGGGGCGACGTGGAGCTCGACGGAGCCCGTGTGGCCGACGACGGCGCGCGCGCGACGGTCGCTTTCGAGGCCGAGGGAGGGAGCCTTGAGATCGAGGTCACGAGGCTCTCCGGCGCTGCGTTCGAGGCCGGGTCGGCCTTCAGCGAGGGCTCCGGGCTCGCGCACGAGGTCTTCTCCGCGCGCGTCGACGGGGCATGGAGGAGCGGCGGCTCCACGACGCGGATCGAGGCGCTCGGGCGGGTCACCCGCACCGCGGGGGAGCTCGACTGGACCCGGATCGAGTTGATCCGCTCCCTCGCGGCGGTGCTCGACGACGGGTCGCTTCTCGCGGTGGCGTCGGCGCGACCTCGCGGCGCCGCCGGTCACGGCGAGGAAGCGACGAGCGCAGTGTTGCTCGATGCTGATGGAGTCGTGAGCCAGTTCGCGGAGCCCCTGCTGTCGACCGAGTACGACGCGAGCGGCCGCCATCGCCGCGCCGGAGTCGAGCTGTGGGGACCCGACGACGCCGCCGCCCTGCGCGGTGCCGGCACCCGGCTCGGAGGTGCCGCGGTGGAGCTCGGCGGCACGAGCCTGGAGACGGCATTCCTGAGCTTCACGCTGGACGGCGCCCCCGGAACGGCAAAATACGACCTCGTGAGAGGTACGTGATGGCGATCCGAGCGGTGATCTCCGACTTCGGGGGCGTGCTGACGACCCCGCTGCTGCGCTCGTTCGCCGCCTTCCAAGACGAGACCGGGATCTCGTTCGAGTCGCTCGGGAGGGCGATGCAATCCGCGGCCGAGGACAACGGCGCGTATCCGCTGTTCGAGCTCGAGAAGGGGAACCTCACCGAGGCCGAGTTCCTCGAGTTGCTGCGCGACCGGCTCGAGCCCGAGCTAGGCCACCGCCCCGAGCTCCACCGCTTCCGGGATATCTACTTCGACGCGCTGGACCCGAACGAGCCGATGGTCGAGCTGACGCGTGAGCTGAAGCGGCGCGGCTACCGGATGGCGCTGTTGACGAACAACGTGCGCGAATGGGAGCCCCTGTGGCGCTCGATGCTCCCCGTCGACGACATCTTCGAGCTGATCGTTGACTCGGCCTTCGTCGGGATGCGGAAGCCCGAGCCCGAGATCTACGAGCTGACCATGGAGCGGCTCGGCGACGTGAGCGCGGGCGAGTGCGTCTTCATCGACGACACGGACGTCAACTGCGACGCGGCGAGGGAGCTCGGGATGAGCGCGGTGCATTTCCAGTCGAACGAGCAGGCGATCGCCGAGATCGAGGCGGCGCTGAAGTCGTGAGGCTGATCCTGGACGTGATCTGGTTCGTGCTCGCCGGCCTGTGGCTGGCGATCAGCTACCTGTTAGCGGCGCTGCTGATGTTCATCCTCGTCATCACGATCCCGTTCGCGCTCCAGGCAGTCAAGCTGGCTCGGGCATCTCGTCACCGGGTGGTGCTGTGCATCACGATCATGGTGATCCCGCTCGGGCTCGGGAGCTTCAAGATGATCCCCGTCTGCCTGTGGCCGTTCGGACGCGAGATCGTCCCGGTCGAGCAGGCCGACGCGACCGCCGTCACGATCGGCGCCGGGAGCGCGGCCCAACCGAGGCGGACGCCGGCTTAGAACGATCTCGTCCGGCTCTAACCTCCATCGCATGAGGGAGATCCTCGGTCCCCCGCTCCGAGCTGTGGCGGTGAGCGCCTTCACCATCGGGCTCGTCCTGATGGTCATGAACCCGCCGTCGCTCGCGGGGCTGGGAGACCTGCTGGCGCTGCTGCTCGGTGCCGTCGCGATCGTGCTCGTCACCGCCTGGGCGACCGTGGCGCTGATCGGCAACGAGATGCCCGAGCCCGATTTCCGGCGGCTGGTCGACCGCAGCGAGGCGCTCGGCTCGCTGCCGCCTCCCGACCAGCCCCCGAGCGAGTTCGACGAGCTGGTGGTGCAGGCCCTGGACGACCTGCCAGAGCCTTTCCGCGAGCTTCTCGAGCGCACGCCGGTGGTCGTCTCCAGTCGCGGTCACGAGCACCACGCCTACGGCCACTACATCGGCGGCACCGTCGCCCGCGACATCTACCCAGACCGCATCGTCGTCTACCAGGACACGCTGGAGCGCGACTTCGGCCGCCATCCCGAGCTGCTGCGGGCGCAGGTCGAGCGCACCGTGCGCCACGAGCTGGCCCACCACCTGGGCTGGGATGAGCGCGGGGTACGGGGTCTCGGCCTCTGAGCAGGACGCGCCGCGGCTAGTTCTCAGACCCGCAGCGGTCCCAGACGTAGAGCTCGATCGCCTCCGCGGCAAGCTCCATCAGCCGTGGGCCCGAGAGCCATCCGAGGACGGTCTCCAGCGCGCGTTCCTCGGTCACGCCGCGATCCACGGCCTCCTCACCGCGGAACCCGGCGGCGAGCTTCAGCGCCTCGCGCCTGTGCTCGCCGAGGGTCGAGAACGCGCCCATGAGGAAGTCCCGGTTCGGAAGCGGGTGGCCGACGTCGAGCGAGGCGTGCCACGCCGCGAGCATCGAGATGTCGTGCTCGTCGAGATCGGCGATCGCCTTGGCGTAGTGAGCCTCGAGCTCGTCGTCGGGGATCTCGTCGACCCAGGCGCGCACCGCCTCGCCGAGGAGCTGGCGGCGCGCCTCGCGCCCGACTGAGTCGGCCACGGCGCGGATCGCGTCGGCTGGATCGATGAAGCAGAGAGGCATCGGCTCGTCTCGTTGTGGCTGGTCCGGCGTGGCCAAAGATAGAACCGCCATCCGACGGAACCAGGATCAACGCCCGCCGCGTGCTCCGCTCCACGTCCGCCGCGGCGGGTCGTGCCAGGCCGATCGGCCCCTGGGCGTGCGCCGCGCCCCGACCTATGCTGGTCGCATGTCGCTCTCGCTGATCGTCGGCCCGCCCAACTCGGGGCGTGCCGGGGCCGTGCGCGAGGGCCTCACCGTCGCCCTGGGGCGGGACCCTGTCCTGGTCGTGCCGACGCTCGAGGACGCCTCGCGCTTCGAGCGTGAGCTGTGCGCCGCCGGCGATGCGGTTCTCGGCGCCTCGATCCTCACCTTCGAGCACCTCTTCGACGAGGTCGCGCGCGCGACCGGCGCGCCGGCGCGCCCGCCCCTCACGGCGGCGCAATCCCTGCACCTCGTGCGCCGCGCAATCGCCTCCACGGAGCTCCGGATCCTCGCCCGCTCGGCGCGGCGGGCGGGGTTCGCCGCCGCGCTCGCGACGCTGATCGAGGAGCTCCAGGCGAGCTGTCTCGATCCCCGGACCGTCGAGGAGCTCTCCGCCCGAAGCGACGATCCGCGCTACCTCCGCGAGCTCGGAACACTTTACGGCGCCTACGTCGCGATCCGCGACGAGCTGGGCTTCGGCGACTCGCACGTCGCGGCAGCGGAGGCGACGGCGGCGCTGCGGGCCAACCGGGACGCGTGGGGCTCGCGGCCCGTCCTTCTCTACGGCTTCGACGACATGACGGTCGAGCAGCTGGAGCTGGTCGGAGCGCTCGCCGACGTCGCGGATGTGACAGCGACGGTCACCTTCGAGGATCGCGATGCGCTGGCCGCACGCTCCTCGCTGCGGGGGGAGCTGGTCGCGCGCGGCGGTGAGATCGTGGACGAGCGGCGCCCCGATCCCGCCCACACCGAGAGCGAGATCCTCTACCACCTGGAGCGAGGATTCCTCGTTGACGGATGCGAGCGGCGCGCGCTCGATCCCGGCCTCGCGCTGATGGAGTCGGCCGGAGAGCGCGGCCAGGCGGAACAGATCGGCGTCGAGATCGCCCGCCTGCTCGCCGCGGGCGCGCGGGCCGACGAGATCGCCGTCGTGCTGCGCAACCCGGACCGCGACGGGGCCCTGTACGAATCGGTGTTCGCGAGGCTCGGGATCCCCGTCGCGGTCGAGGCGCGGATCCCGCTGGAGCGCACTGCAGTCGGGCGGGGACTGATCGCGCTGCTTCGAGCCGCCTTCGGCCCCGGTGGTGCGGACGATCTGCTCGCCTTCCTGCGCACCCCGGGGCGCGCGCACCCTGACCAGGCCGACTGGCTCGAGCGCGCGATCCGGCGCGGCAGGCTGCGCACCGCGGAGGAGGCGCTCCAGGCGTGGCGCGGGCGGGACCTCTTCGAGCTCGAGGAGCTGCGGGGCGCGGCGGGCCCCCGGGAGCTGCTCCGGACGCTCGCGCGCCTCGCGCGCGCGATCGCCGAGCACCCATACGAGCGCCGCGCGCCCCACCCCGAGCGCGAGCGTAGCCTCGAGCTGCGGGCCGCGGCGGTGGCCGCCGCGGCGCTCGAGGAGGTCGCGGCGCTCTCCGGGATCGAGGACGGCCCGGCCGAGACACTGGAGTGCCTGGTGACCCTCGAGATCCCGCTGTGGCGGGGGCCGAGCGACGGCCACGTGCGGGTGACGAGCCCCTACCGGATCAGGGCGCGGCGTGTCGAGCATCTGTTCGTCGCCTCGCTCCAGGAGGGCGAGTTCCCGCGCCATGACCCGGGCGAGCCGCTGCTGTCCGACGAGCAGCGCAGCGAGCTGTCCGTGCCCCCGCGTGCCGACTCCGACGACGAGGAGCGGTACATCTTCTATGTCTGCCTCTCCCGTCCCACTCGGCGCCTCCACCTGTGCTGGCGAAGCTGCGACGACGAGGGAGCGCCCGCCGCCCGCTCCCCGCTGCTCGACGACGTTCGAGACCTGCTCGAGCCCCCGCCACCGGGTCCCGACGAGCGCGATCCGATCGACGCCGAGATCCGCCACCGCACCCTCGCCGACGTCACCCTCACGCCCGACTCGGCGCCCACGCCGGACGAGCTCGCGCGGGCGCTCGCCGCGACGCCGCGCCGAAACGGTGTCGAGATCCCCGCCGAGCTGGAGCTCGAGCCCTCGCTCGCGGAGGCGCTGCGGCGGCGACTCGAGACGGCCGCCGAGCGATCCGAGCTCAGCCCGGGCCCGATCCGAACGCCCGCGGTGCTCGAGGCGCTCCGGGCGCGGGAGCTGTTCGGAGCCTCGACGCTCGAGGGCTATGCGCTGTGCTCGTATCGCTGGTTCGTCGACCACGAGCTTGGGCCCCGGGGGCTGGACCCGGACCCCGATCCGCTCCTGCACGGCTCGGTGATCCACGGGGTGCTCGAGGAGCTGTACCGCGACCCGCCCGGGCCGGACCCCCGGCCTCGGCCGAACACCCTCGCGGCGTGGCGGGGCCGCGCCGCCGAGCTGACGGCCACGCTCGCGGCGGACGCCGGTCTCGGGGGCGAGGACGCGCGCAGCGCCGCCGCCCGGGCGCGGATCGAGGCGCTCGTCGGCGGCTTCCTCGGCCGCGAGGCGCACACCAAATCGCCGCTGCGACCGGACCCGGAGTTGATCGAGGCCAGATTCGGAAACAGGGAGGACGACGCCAGGCCCGCACTCGATCTCGGCGGCTTCGCGCTGCACGGCAAGATCGACCGCGTCGACGTGACGGCCGGCGAGGGGCCGGCCGGGCTGATCCGCGATTACAAGGCGTCGCGCGTGGTCACCCCGGCGGCGAAGCTCGGGGAGGAGGGCAAGCTCCAGCTGCCGCTGTACGCGCGGGCGCTCGCGGACCTGTGGGGGGTCCGCCCGCTCGGGGGCATCTACGAGCCCCTCGGGGCCACCGGCGACCCGCGACCGCGCGGCTTCTTGCGGCGGGACGATGGGGAGGCCGCGCTCTCGGGACTGGATCTCGTCGCCAGGGACCTCCTCGACGACGACGCGTTCGAGGGGGTTCTGAGCGACGCTGCCGGGACCGCCGCCGAGATCGTCGAGGCGATGCGGGAGGGCCGGATCGATCGCGACCCGATCGACGACGAATGTCCGCGGTACTGCAC
>JBOGZH010000163.1:0-2356 GCA_050697095.1 Solirubrobacterales bacterium | reverse complement strand
GGGGTGGGACGAGCGCACCGGCGCCGGCTCGCCCGACCACCTCGCGGCGCTCGCGGCGGCGGCGCTTCACGTCGCGGAGCCGCCCGAGCGCGTCCTCGACATCGGGACCGGGACCGGAGAGGGCGCGCTGCTTCTCGCGCGCGAGTTCCCGCGCGCCGGCGTGCGCGGGATCGACATCTCCGAGGAGATGATCCGCACCGCGCAGGCGAAGATCGGGCTCGATCCGGAGGGCCGGGTCGCGTTCAGGGTCGCCGACGCGGCCGCACTGCCCTATCAGGAGGATTCCTTCGACCTCGTCGCGCAGCTCAACATGCCGCCGTTCTTCGCCGAGATC
The DNA here is from genome assembly GCA_050697095.1 of Solirubrobacterales bacterium. GTDB lineage: Bacteria > Actinomycetota > Thermoleophilia > Solirubrobacterales > 70-9 > DASPWW01. The sequence continues at coordinate 2,022 of JBOGZH010000163.1, read as the reverse complement.
GCCCGTGTCCTGCGCCCCGGGGGCACCGTTATCGTCGCCGCGAGCTGGGGCGCCGACACGCCGTTCTACACACCCGCCCCGGTGCTCGAGCGCGGCTTCTCGAAGCACGGAATCGAGACGGTGAGGCGCGGCGAGGTCCAGCACGGGACCTATTACGTGGGGCGTCGCTCCCTCACCTGACGGCGTACAGGCGCCACTCGCCCGGAATCCCCTTGAGCTCGCGGCTGCCGCGCTCCTCGAACTCGATCCCGGAGCCGGCGACCAGGTCCCTGACCGTGCTCGATACCAGCACCTCGCCCGGACCCGCCTCGGCCGAGACCCGTGCCCCGGTGTGGACCGCGATCCCTCCGACGTCGCCGTTCATCAGCTCACACTCCCCGGGGTGCAGGCCGGCGCGGATCTCGATTCCCAGCTCTCGCACGGCTGCCGCGATCGACGAGGCGCAGCGGATCCCGCGCGCGGGCCCATCGAACGTCGCCAGGAAGCCGTCGCCGGTCGTCTTCACCTCGCGGCCGCGATGCCTTTCCAGCTCGCGCCTCACCACCGTTCCATGTCGCTCGAGGAGGTCACGCCAGCGGCTGTCCCCCAACTCGGCCGCGCGCTCCGTTGAGCCGACGATGTCGGTGAAGAGGACTGTGGCCAGCACCCGGTCGGGCTCCGGAGCGCTCCGGGCGCCGGTCAGGAACTCCTCGGCCTCGTCGACGATCGCGTCCTGGTCGCCGAACCACCACAGATGGTCCTCGCCGGGGAGCTCCACGAGCCTCGCGCCGGGGATCCGATCGGCCATGTAACGGCTGTGCTCGACGCGCATCAGGGTGTCCCCTGTGCGGTGGATGATCAGCGTGGGGACGCGAATCGCCGGAAGCACGTCGCGGATGTCGAGATCCCGCACCATCCTGAACAGGGCGCTGGCAGCCCCGGGGCTCGCCGCGAGGCGGCCGAAGCGAGCGAACCACCGTCGCGGTTCGGGCAGATCCGCGACGCTCGGGGCCCACAGTCTCAGCAGCTCCTCGTCCTGTCCCCAGGAGATTGGGACGTTCGCGATCCACTCGTCCATGAAGTCCGCCGGGTATCCCCACGGGTAATCGTCGTCCTCGAGCATCCGAGGCATTCCCCCGTACATCACTAGCGCGCTCGTCCGTTGCGGATAGGTCGCCGCAAACGTGGCACAGAGCGCCGCTCCCTCCGACCAACCCAACAGAGCGGCGCGCTCGGAGCCGACCGCGTCCATCACCGCACGGATGTCGTCCATGCGCTGCTCGAAGATCGAGGCCTCGCTCGGCGGCAGCCGGTCCGAGAGACCGGTGCCGAGGCGATCCATGAGAATCAGACGGCTGAACGACGCGAGCCGATGCAGGAAACGCGCGTACGCGGGCTCCTCCCAGAAGAGCTCGAGATGCGAGGCGAGCCCGGGGACGTACACGAGGTCGAATTCACCCTCGCCCACGACCTGGTAGGCGATGCTGAACTCGCCGCTTCGCGCGTAACGAGTCTTCGGACTCCCCATCTGCACGGTTAGATTCTGCCCATGAACGGCGGGAGGCGTCATCTGCTCCTGGTCAATCCCACCGCCGGCGGCGGGCGGGCGCTGAAGCTGCTGCCCGAGGTCGAGCGCGCCCTCGCGGCGCGGGACGATTCCGGACGAGGCGTGGGCTGGGTGCGGGACTCCCGTCTCCGGCTCGAGCCGAACCGGCACCTCCTGCTCCGGATGCGGGGGCTGCTCGTCGCGCAAGAGACCCCGGCCGCGGGGCTCACCTGGCGAAGCCCCATGCTGGGCGAAGGAGTGGCCGCGAATGCCATCCGCTCCGCCGCCGATAGGCGATTGAACACCATGCCCGGCGCGGTCGGCGACCTGCTTCACACCGTGCGGGACGGCGCCCCCGCGCCCGAAGGCCGCTTGCCCGTCTCGGACGGCTCGGTGCCCGATCCGCTGTCGCCTGACGGGGCGCTCGACTACCGCTTCTCGATGGGTCCCCGCCGAACGCTGAACGGGGAACCGCTGCAGGCGGTGGAGTTCACCTC
>JBOGZH010000162.1:0-2003 GCA_050697095.1 Solirubrobacterales bacterium | reverse complement strand
GGCCAGCGTCGCGCAGAACAGCGACAGCCGCTCGGCGTCGCGCGCCGGGATTGCCGCCAGCCAGCGCTCCGCATCCTCATCCTCCGCGTCCTCATCCTCCGCTTCCTGCTCGCGCTGCCCGAAGCGGCGCTCGAGGGTCGGCCACAGGTGCCTCCCGCCGCCGGCTGCACGTCGCAGCAGCCATAGCGTGTCCGGGAGCACCGCACAGGCCGGGGACGAGAGCGCGCCGAGCAGGCAGTGGTCGTCGAGCGGATTGGCCACCACGCCGAGGAGGCGGCGCACGTCGTCGACCTGCTGCTGGGACCAGTAGCCACGGCCGCCGACGACGTAGGGCGCCAGTCCCGCGCTCTCGAGCTCCTCCTCGAACGCGGCGAGGTGCGTGAACGCGCGCAGGAGCACCACCATGTCCCCGCGGCGGACGCCCTCGTCGCTGAGCTCGCGCAGCCTCGCGGCGAGGCAGCGGGCCTCCGCGATCCGGTCCGGTCCGGAGGGGTAGTCACCCGGCAACCGGATCCCCAGCTCCTCCCGCTTCCACTCGCGGCCGCCGGGCGTTAGCAGCAGCTCGACCGCCGGCGCCTCCCGCTCGCCCCCGCGGGGTGAGGCCACTGTGATCTCCCGGAACTCCCCGAGCAGCGCGGCGCCGAGGAAGTTCGCGGCCGCGACGATGTCGGGAACGGAGCGGAAGTTGCCGCTCAGCGGGAGCAGCTCGGCACGCTCGGCGGCCTCCTCCCGGATCCGCTCGCGCTCACGCCGGAAGACCCTGAGATCGGCGTGGCGGAATCCGTAGATCGACTGGAACTCGTCCCCGACCGCGAACACCCGGGTATCGGGTCCCGCAAGCAGGCGCACGAGCGCGAGCTGGACCTCGTTCGTGTCCTGGAACTCGTCCACCATCAGATGTCTGAGCCGATCCCTATAGCCCTGGGTGACGCGCGGGTGCTCGCCGAGCAGGCGCACCGCCTCCAGCTGGAGGTCCTCGAAGTCGAGCCCCGAGCGCTCGCCCTTGAGCTCGGCGAACCGCTGCCCGAAGCGGCGTACCAGCTCCGCGAGATGCAGGTACAGATCGGCCATCTCGTGCTCTACGATGGCCCGGCGCGCCGCCTTCCAGGCGTCTCTGTACCGCCGGCAGGCGGGCCCGGAGAACGCCGCCGCGCTCGAGTTGAGCTCGAACGCGGCGAGCGTGGCCTCGTCCGGGGGGGAAGAGCGCTCGAGTTGCGCCGCGTCGGCGATCCGATCGAGATTCGCCGGTCCGCCGCGCGAGCCCGAGGTCTCATCGAGCGCCGCCCGCGCGGCGTCCACGAGCGCGCCGACGGCGATGCCCGGATCGGAGGGCTGGGGATCGGGGAGCTCCGCGTCCGGACGTCCCAGGCTGCGGAGCTCGTCGTGGGCCGTGCGCACCATGTCGCGGAGCGGGGCGATCCCGATCGCGGCGACCAGCCGTGCCGCCTCCGGGTCGCCGCGGCCGACCAGGGCCTCGAGCGCATCGTCGAACGCTCGCTGGGCGATCCTGTCGGCCTCGGCCTCGTCGAGCACCCTGAAACGAGGATCGAGCCCAAGCGCGACCGGGTGGGAGGCGAGCAGCCGGCGGCAGAACCCGTGAATCGTCGAGATCCACGCGCGCTCGCTCTCGCGGCTCATGTCCCCGAGTCGGCTCGCTCGCTCCTCCTCACCGGCCTCGGCCGCGCGTGACGCTCGCTCCGCGAGCTCGAGCCGGATCCGGTGGCGGAGCTCGGCGGCCGCTCGCTCGGTGAACGTGAAGGCGAGGATCCCGTCGATCCCCGCCCCCTCCTCGGCGGCCTCGCAATAGCGCTCCACGAGGACGAGCGTCTTCCCGGTGCCGGCGCCCGCCTCGAGCAGCACGTCCCGGTCGCGCGCCTCGATCGCCCGGGCCTGCTCGGGGGTCGGCTCGCGAGGCGCGCGCGGAGCGGGCGCCTCGACCCCGAGCTGGAGCTGTGCGCCGGTCACCCCAGCACCTCGGTTCGCGCTCGGCCCCCAATCAGGGC
>JBOGZH010000161.1:0-3037 GCA_050697095.1 Solirubrobacterales bacterium | reverse complement strand
AGGGGGACCCGCGCTACGACGCCCGCCACGTCGCGCGCCGGCGTGCCGCCGAGGCGGGGGCGGTGCTGGTCGCCGGGAGCGCCACCCCGCGGCCCGAGAGCTGGCTCGAGCTCCCGCGGCTCGAGCTGTCGCGCCGCGTCGACGGCCGGGAGCTGCCGGAGGTCGAGGTGCTCGACATGCGGGGGGACGATCGGCGGGGCGGGCCGCTTCATCCGGCCACGCGAAAGGCCCTGGAGGCGCTGCGCGCCGACGGCGGCAAGGCGATCCTGCTGCTCAACCGGCGCGGCTGGGCGCCGCATCTGAGCTGCCGCTCGTGCGGCCACACGTGGGGCTGTCCGAGGTGCGACGTCTCGCTCGTCGTGCACCGCAGCACCGAGCGCCTCACCTGTCACCACTGCGGGCACGCCGAGCCCGTCCCCGATTCCTGTCCCGAATGCGGCTCGGTGACGCTGGCGCGCCACGGCGCGGGCACGGAGCGGCTCGAGTCGCTGCTCTCCGGACTGCTCGACCCGCTGCCGGTGTTCCGGCTCGACTCGGACAGCGCCGGGCGCGGCGGCGGTCACCCGGAGATCCTCGCTCGCTTCCAGGACGCCGAGGCCGGCGTGCTGCTTGGAACGCAGATGGTCGCCAAGGGGCACGACTTCTCCGACGTCGTCCTCAGCGTCGTGCTCGACGCCGACGCGGCGCTGCGGTTTCCCGACTTCCGCGCCGAGGAGCGCGCCTTCGCGCTGATCGCCCAGCTCGCCGGGCGCAGCGGGCGGGGTGAGGCCGGCGGGCGGGTGCTCGTCCAGACGGTCGCCCCCGACGCCCCGGCGATCGAGGCGGCCGCGCGGCACGACGCCCCCGGCTTCCTCGCCGGAGAGCTCGAGCGTCGCCGCGCGCTGCGCTACCCGCCATTCGCGCACCTCGTGCGAGTCGAGCTGGCGGCGGGCGAGGCCGCCGACGCCGACCGCGTGGCGGGCGGGCTCCGCTCGGTGCTCGAGGGGGCGCTTCCCGGGGGCTCCGAGCTCCTCGGCCCGGCGCCCCGAGTCCGGCTGCGCGGACGCCACCGCCGCCAGCTCTTGCTCAAGACGGCCGATCGCGGCGCGACTGCCGCGGCGGTGCGCGACGCGGTCGAGGCGGCGGCCCGCGGCCGGGCGCTGCGCGGGGTCGCGCTGAGCGTGGACGTCGACCCGCAGTAGGTGCGACCCGGCGCTACCGCTCCTCGCGCGTTCGAGAAGCGCACCACAGGCGCCGGCTCTGGGTGACGAGTGGGCAGTTAGGTAGTCCAGAGACTCCCCAAGTGTCCAATCGTCCCGCTTGCACGATCGCACCATCACGGCTTTTTCGCGTGAATGCGCGCGCGGGATCGTTGGTGGAAGCCGCTTTAGACTCGGTGGCGATGAGCGACGAGACACGTGAAGAGGCGCTTCCCCGCGAGGAGGCCGTGGGCCCGGTCACCCCCCAGGGCCCGCCCAGCGACGCCGGGCTCGACCTCGATGAGGAGGCGCGCGAGCGCCGCCATGCCGCGCTGGCGACGATCCGGCGCTTCGGCGACCCGGTCCTGAAGAGCCCCGCGAGCCCGGTCTCGGAGTTCGAGGAGGGGCTGCGCGAGGAGGCGGAGCGGATGGTGGGGGTGATGCGCGATGCGATCGGCGTCGGGCTCGCGGCGACGCAGCTCGGGATCATGCGCCGGCTGCTGGTCTTCCAGGCGGGTCCCGACGCTCCCGCGACCCCGCTCGTCAACCCCGAGATCGAGTGGGCCTCGGGCGACCTCGCCACCGCGGAGGAGGGCTGCCTCAGCCTGCCCGGCGTGATCGTCGACGTCGAGCGCCCGCTCCACGTGCGGGTGAGGGGCCTCGACATCGCGGGGGGCCCGATGCTCATCGAGGCCTCGGGCCTCGAGGCGCGCGTTCTCCAGCACGAGATCGACCACCTCGACGGCGTGCTGATGGTCGAGCGGACGACGGGCGAGCAGCGCAAGGGCGCGCTCCGCGCGCTGCGCGAGGGGACCACCTTCAGCCCGCCCCGCGAAGAGGAGGAGGCGGAGGCGGCGCCGGCCGAGGCGTGAGCCGGACGGTGTTCCTGGGTACCTCGGCGTTCGCCGCCGACGTCCTTCGCCGGCTGGCCGACTCCCCGCACCGACCCGCCCTCGTCCTCACGCCGCCCGACCGCCCGCGCGGGAGGGGACGACGGCTTGCCTCGCCTCCGGCCGCCGACGAGGCGCGGACGCTCGGGATCGAGCTGTCCCAGGCGGCTGACGTCAACGACGCGGGGCCGCTGGACCGAATCCGCGCGGCGGACCCCGACGTGGTGGCGCTGTGCGCGTTCGGCCAGCTCGTCGCCGAGCCCCTGCTTTCCGAGTGCTTCCTGATCAACGTTCACCCCTCGCTGCTTCCGCGGTGGCGGGGAGCGGCGCCGATCGAGCGCGCGATCATGGCCGGGGACGCCGAGACCGGGGTGAGCGTGATGCGGGTGACCGAGGGGCTCGACTTGGGACCGGTGGCGCTCCAGGAGCGGACGTCGATCGGCCCGGGCGAGGACTTCGGCTCTCTGTCCGCGCGCCTCGCCGAGCACGGTGGCGAGCTCCTGGTCCGCGCGCTCGATCTCCACGAGGCCGGGACGCTCGAGCTTCAAGACCAGGACGACGCCGAAGCCACGTACGCGGAGAAGATCGCGCCCCGCGAGCGGCGGCTCGACCCCGCGCGCTCCGCGGACGAGCTGGCGGCGACCGTGCGCGCGCTCACCCCGCACGTCGGCGTCTACCTCGAGCTGGAGGGCGGCGGTCGGCTCGGGATCAGCGAGGCCCGGCCCGCGCGCGGAGAGCTCCCCCCCGGAGCGCTCGAGACCTCGAACGGCGAGCTGCGCCTCGGGTGCGGAAGCGGAGTCCTCGCGCTGCTCGTCGTGCAGCCGGCGGGAGGAAGGCCCATGGCGGCCGAGGACTACCTGCGCGGCCACGCCGTTCCCGCCGCGGCGCGATGAGCGCGGATCGGGTCGGCCCCGCGCGGCGGGCCGCGTTCGAGGTCCTGCGCCGGACGTTCGAGCATGGGGCGTGGGC
>JBOGZH010000160.1:0-1552 GCA_050697095.1 Solirubrobacterales bacterium | reverse complement strand
GATCCGTGGACACACGGCCGCGCTATCACCGAGCGTGCTGATTCCCGCTCGGCAAGCGGGATTTCGCCCCGGCCGCATGCCTACCCACTGCGGAACTCGGGCGTCCTTGCCATGCTTGACTCTCGCTCGCCAGAAGCGGGCCACCATTGTCGGACGGGGCACTAGCCGCGCCGGTTGGGGCTCACGGCGATCATCAGGCCGATCGTGGTCAGCACGATCACGCCGAGCACCAGCGCCTGCCACCACTCGTCGATCCCGGCGATCGTCGCGTAGATCAGGACGCCGAGAATGGGCAGGGCGAGCAGGGTGTAGATCAGGGGGCCCCTGTTGGAGCGCGCCCTCAGCATTCGCGTGCTCCTCGCGTCCCCGAGGTCCATGCGCTCCGTCTGGGAGCGCTGCGTGTAGTCCATGTTCCCCATCTCGCTCCTCCTCCTGTGTGGTCTCGTAGACCATAGAGCGGGCGCCGGGGGAACGTCAGTGCGGTTGGTCACTCTCCGATCTCCCGCCTATAGTCGCCCGGATGGCTCGGAAGCGGGGCAAGCCGGTCGCCGCGGCGGTCGCGGAGGCGACTCGCGCCACCGGGTCCGAGGAGCGGCGGCGCGGCGGGCGGCCCTCAGACGTGTTCGGCGGCGAGACCCGGCGCCGCGACGTCTTTCCGCTCCTCGTCCTGCACCTGATCTCGCGCGAGCCCGACTACGGGAACCGGCTGATCGAGGAGATCGAGGAGATGACGCAGGGCGTGATCTCGGTGAACCCGAACACGATGTACCCGCTGCTGCGGGAGCTGGAGGGAAACGGCCTCATCGAGGGTCGCTGGGAGCACCCGGACAAGCGCACGCGCCGCTACTACTCGATCACCGCCGCGGGGCGCAAGGAGTACCGCCGGCTGGTGGAGGAGCTGGAGCCTTTCCTCGACTCGGTGATCCGCTCCGTGACCCTGATCAAGCGCGAGATCTACGGAGCGAGGTAGCGGTGCCGACCGTCGCCGAGTCCGTGCACGTCGAGGCCTCGCTCGCCGAGGCCTGGGAGCTGTATTTCGATCCCGAGCTTTGGCGCGCCTGGGTCGACGGTTTCGAGCGCGTGGAGTCCGCCAGCGGCTACCCGGGGCGGGACGGCACGCTGCGGTGGCGCTCCACGCCCGCGGGCCGCGGGGCGGTCGAGGAGCGCGTGCTCGAGCACGAGCCGCGCAGGCGCCACCGGGTCGCGTTCTCCGACCCCGAGAGCGAGGGTGAGCTGCTGACGAGCTTCGAGATCGCGGCGGGGGAGGGCGAGGCCGGAACCACGGTGGGGCAGGAGCTGACCTACCGGCTGACGGAGGCCGGCCCGCTGACCCGGCTCACCGACGCCCTCTTCATCCGCCCCCAGATCCAGCGCTCGCTTCGCCGCTCCCTGGAGCACTTCAGGCTGGAGCTGGAGGAGCGCTCGGAGGCCCGGGAAGGGCGCTGAGAGCGGGAGGCCGCGCCGTGTCGGTCCTATAGCCTTCGGCTGTCCTGCAACCCCGGAGGGTCCAGATGCCTGATCCCACGACCACGCACACCCGGATGACGCGCGT
>JBOGZH010000159.1:0-5013 GCA_050697095.1 Solirubrobacterales bacterium | reverse complement strand
GCCGAGGAGAAGACGTTCGATGAGATCGACAACGCTCCCGAGGAGAAGGAGCGCGGGATCACGATCGCGACCTCGCACGTCGAGTACCAGACCGACAAGCGCCACTACGCGCACGTCGACTGCCCCGGCCACCACGACTACATCAAGAACATGATCACCGGGGCCGCCCAGATGGACGGCGCGATCCTCGTCGTCTCCGCGGCCGACGGCCCGATGCCGCAGACGCGCGAGCACGTCCTGCTCGCGCGCCAGGTGAACGTCCCCTCGATGGTCGTCTACCTCAACAAGACCGACATGGTCGACGACCCGGACCTGATCGAGCTGGTCGAGGAGGAGGTCCGCGACCTGCTGAAGGAGTACGAGTTCCCGGGGGACGAGACGCCTGTGATCAAGGGTTCGGCGCTGAAGGCGCTCGAGGGCGACGAGGAGGCCAAGCAGTCGGTGCTCGAGCTTGCGGAGGCGCTCGACAGTTACATCCCGGAGCCGGAGCGGCCGCTCGACAAGCCGTTCCTGATGCCGATCGAGGACATCTTCTCGATCACCGGGCGCGGCACCGTGGCGACCGGCCGGATCGAGCAGGGCGTCGTGAACACCGGCGACGAGGTCGAGATCGTGGGCATCAAGGGGACGGAGAAGACGGTCGTCACCGGGGTGGAGATGTTCCGCAAGATCCTCGACGAGGGCCAGGCCGGCGACAACGTCGGGTGCCTGCTGCGCGGGACGAAGCGCGAGGACATCGAGCGAGGCCAGGTGCTGTGCAAGCCGGGCTCGATCACCCCGCACACGAAGTTCGAGGCCGAGGTCTACTGCCTCAAGAAGGAGGAGGGCGGCCGCCACACGCCGTTCTTCTCGGGATATCGACCCCAGTTCTACTTCCGGACCACGGACGTGACCGGGGTGGCACAGCTCCCCGAGGGCACCGAGATGGTGATGCCGGGGGACAACGTGACGATGTCTATCGAGCTGATCCAGCCGATCGCCATGGACGAGGGGCTGCGGTTCGCGATCCGTGAGGGTGGGCGAACGGTCGGCTCGGGGATCGTCACGAAGATCGTCGAGTAGCAAGGGGCCGGCCCGGTGGCCGGCCCTTCGCGGTGGTGAGGCAACCGCCGCGGCCAGGAAGACGTCAAGCACATACGACCCGGGGCGGCGCTCCGTAAGGGCGGCGCCCCAAGTGCGCGAAGAGGGCGCAACAACCAGGCACCGAGGAAGACGAGAACGGCAAGTGGCAACGATAGGAGCAACCAAGATCCGGATCCGCCTCAAGGCGTATGACCACGAGGCGATCGATCGCGCCGCCCGCGAGATCGTGGAGACGGCGCAGCGCACCGGTGCCCGGGTCTCGGGGCCGATCCCGCTGCCGACCTCGAAGAACGTCTACTGCGTGATCCGCTCGCCGTTCAAGGACAAGGACTCGCGCGAGCACTTCGAGATCCGCACCCACAAGCGCCTGATCGACATCCACGAGCCGACCCCGAAGACGGTCGATGAGCTGCAGAGAATGGAAACGCTGCCTGCGGGAGTTGACGTTGAGATACGACTCTAGTTCTCAGTTCTTAGTTGTCAGTTGTCAGTTGTCAGGGTCGACAGCTGGCTGCAGGAAGCTGCCCACTGACAACTGGCTACTGGTTACTGGGTACTGAAATGGCGGGAATCATCGGAAAGAAGCTGGGAATGACCCAGGTGTTCGGGGAGGACGGCACCGCGATCCCGGTGACGGTGATCGAGGCGGGCCCCTGTCCCGTCACCGCGGTGCGCGATCCCGAGCGCGACGGCTACGCGGCCGTCCAGCTCGCCCACGGCGAGACGGGCGAGGAGCGGCTGACGAAGGCGGAGCTGGGGCACCTGAAGAAGGCGGACGCGCCGCCGATGCGCACGCTGGTCGAGTTTCGCGACGGCGGCGAGCACAAGGTCGGCGACGTCGTCACCGTGGAGGACTTCGAGCCAGGCCAGCTCGTCAATGTCGCAGGCGTGTCGGTGGGGAAGGGCTTTCAGGGGACGATTCGCAGGCACAACTTCAGTCGCGGGCCCGTGACCCACGGCTCGCACAACGTGCGGCCACCGGGATCGGTCGGCGCGAGCGCCGACCCGGCGCGGGTGTTCAAGGGCACGCGGATGCCGGGCCGGATGGGCGGCCGCCGCGTCACCCAGCGGCGCTGCGAGGTGGTCGAGATCGACACGGACCGGAACCTGCTGCTTATCCGAGGCCCGGTCCCGGGCCCGCGCAACGCGACGGTCGAGGTGCGGAGCGATGGCTGACGTGAAGGCACCCGTTCTCGGCGCAACGTCCAAGGCCGATCTCCCGAAGGCCGTGTTCTCCGAGCCCTTTCACGAGTCGCTCGTGCACGAGTCGGCGCGCGCCGACCTCGCGGCGCGCCGTCGCGGGACTGCGGCGGCCCAGACCCGCGCGGAGGTCTCGATGACGACCGCGAAGGCGTGGCGCCAGAAGGGCCTCGGCCGCGCCCGGGTCGGCGCCCTCAGCGCCCCGCACCGAAAGGGCGGCGGGGCCGCGTTCGGGCCGAAGCCGCGGCGGCACACCGTGAAGGTGAACCGCAAGGCGCGCCGGCGCGCGCTGCGCGCCGCGCTCTCCGTCCACGCGGCGCGGGACACAGTCGCGGTGCTGGACGCCGGGAGCTTCGAGGAGCCCTCGACGAAGCGGGCCGCCGAGGCGCTCGCCAAATGGGGCGCCGAGCGGCCCACGCTCGTCGTCCTCGACACCGACGAGCTCGCCGCGCTGAAGAGCTTTCGCAACATGGACCGGGTGACGGTTCTCCCGGCCGACAGCGTCGGCGTCGCCGACGTGGTCGGCGCCCGCTCCCTGGTGCTCTCCAAGACGGCGCTCGACACCGTGGCCGAGCGGGCGAAGGGAGCCTAGCCGTGGAGCCCCGGCAGGTGATCATCGAGCCCGTGATCTCGGAGAAGAGCTACGCGCTGATGTCCGACGGCAGGTACACGTTCCGCGTCCACGAGCGGGCCCACAAGACGCAGATCGCGCACGCGGTCGAGGAGATCTTCGGCGTCGGCGTCGCGGAGGTGCGGACCTCCAGGGTGCGCGCGAAGCCGAAGCGGCGCGGCCTGAACCGAGGAACGAGCCGCGCGTGGAAGAAGGCGATCGTCCAGCTCGCGCCGGGCGAGCGGATCGAGCTGTTCGAGGGCGCGGCGGTGGAGGGCTGATGGCCAATCGAAAGACCAGACCGACCAGCCCCGGCCGCCGCTCCGGAACCTTCCAGGACCGCTCCGAGCTGACCGCGACGCGACCCCACAAGCCGCTCACGGACGGAAAGGCCGCCAGCGGCGGGCGCAACTCGGGCGGGCGGATCACCTCCCGCCACCGCGGCGGAGGCGCGAAGCGCCGCTACCGGCGGATCGACTTCAAGCGTCGCAAGGACGGCATCCCGGCGCGGGTGGCGACGATCGAGTACGACCCCAACCGGAGCTGCTTCATCGCCCTGCTCCACTACGCGGACGGCGAGAAGCGCTACATCCTCGCTCCCCAGGGGCTCGCCCCCGGCGCGAGCGTGGAGTCGGGCGATCGCGCCGACATCCAGCCCGGGAACGCGCTGGCGCTCGCCGCGATCCCGACCGGGACCGTGGTTCACAACGTCGAGCTCGTCCCCGGCCAGGGGGCGCGCCTCGGCCGCGCCGCGGGCAGCGCGATCCAGGTCGTCGCAAAGGAGGGGGAGATGGTCAGCCTTCGGCTCCCCTCCTCGGAGGTCCGCATGGTGCGGGCGGAGTGCCGGGCGACGGTTGGCGCGCTGTCGAACGCCGAGCACCAGAACGTGAAGCTTGGAAAGGCGGGCCGCAAGCGCCACATGGGCCAGCGCCCGCAGACGCGCGGGGTGGCGATGAACCCGGTCGACCACCCGCACGGCGGAGGAGAGGCCCACCACACCCCCGGCGGGCACCCGGAGACGCCGTGGGGCAAGCCGACCCTGGGATACCGGACCCGCAAGAAGGGCAAGCGGTCCGACGCGATGATCTTGCGGGGACGCCGCCGGGGCCGGAAGAAGGGGGGCAGCCGCTGATGGGACGCTCGACGAAGAAGGGACCGCACGCGGAGGAGCGCCTCATGCAGCGGATCGCGCGGATGAACGAGAGCGGCCAGAAGGAGATGATCAAGACCTGGTCGCGCGAGTCGACGATCTTTCCGGAGATGGTCGGTCACACGATCGCCGTCCACGACGGCCGCAAGCACGTGCCGGTGTTCGTCTCCGAGTCGATGGTGGGACACAAGCTCGGGGAGTTCGCTCCGACGCGCACGTTCCGCGCCCACTCCGGCACCGACAGCAGGCGCGAGGAAAGTTAAACGGTGACTCCTCCCACGACAGCACGCCCCAGCCGGCTGCAAACCGTCGCATGGGGGCTTCGCCCCCTCGGCGCCATCCAGGCGCCTCCCCCGCGTCCGCGCAGGCTGCGTCCTTGCCTGGCTCGGTTTTCGCCGGCTGAGACGCACTGCCGCGGAAGGAGGCACCGCTGATGGCGGACGCAGCGGACAGGCCGGTCGTGCGCGCGAGCGCCCGCTATCTGCGCACCTCGCCGCGGAAGGTGCGCCTCGTCGCCGATCAGGTGCGCGGCCTGCCGATCGACGACGCCCGGGCGCTGCTTCAGTTCTCGCCGAGGGGCGCGGCGCGCGACGTCGCGAAGCTGCTCGACTCCGCCGCCGCCAACGCCGAGAACAACCACGAGCTCGTCGCGGACGATCTCCGGATCGCCGAGATCTACGTCGACGAGGGACCGACGCTGCGACGCTGGCGGCCACGGGCCCGCGGGCGGGCGACCAAGATCGACCGCCGCACCAGCCACCTCACGCTCGCCCTGACCCCGGTGGAGGAGGACTGATGGGCCAGAAGATCCATCCCGAGGGCTTCCGGGTCGGCTACATCCACGATTGGAAGTCGACCTGGTTCAACCAGCGCGAGTTCGACGACTACCTGTTCGAGGACATCGCGATCCGCGACCACATCCAGCGCAAGCTCTCCCACGCGGGGCTGTCCGACATCAGGATCGTCAAGC